>CALAVD010000402.1 GCA_937892085.1 uncultured Prevotellaceae bacterium | reverse complement strand
ACGCATTCAACGAGCGAGGGAATCCCGTGTAGGCATAGAGTTGCGAGAAAGCCTCCTTTAGTTCATTGATAGTTACCCCATTGTCGAGCGCCTGACGCACGGCAGGTTCCAAACGATTGAGGTCGCCTTGTGCCATTAGGCAGGCACAAGCCGCCAGTCCTTTTTGACGCTCAGTGAGCGTCTGCGAATTTGTTGTTGTCATTGTCAATAAAGCTATAAAGATTAAAATTAGTTTCTTCATAACAAGCTGAAATTCTTCATTAATAAATATTACTTATTAAGCCATTATTCGATAAAGTCGGCAATCTCGCCATTGTTCTTTTCTTGAGACATGAAATGGTTTAGCTTGCAAAGATACAAAACAATAACAGCATTTGCAAATTGCAGTTCACTCTGGTAACAATCTGGTAACAACTTATAACAGTTGAACTATCGCATAGATATTGCATTAAAAATCGAAAGGCACCACTCGACAATGCGAGAAGCACCTTTCGGTATTAATATTTTGTCTGACAGAGATGTTGTTATTAATCCTCGTCGTTGTTGGCCTCTTCGTACTCCTTGAGAAGCTTGTCCTGAACATCGCCAGGAACGAGTTCGTAGCTCGAGAACTTCATCGAGAACGAAGCACGTCCACCAGTGATAGAACTCAGCGCAGTAGAGTAGCTTGCCATCTCCTTAAGTGGAATGCGAGCCTTGATAGTCTCGAGACCGTTAGCGCTCGACATATCCATCATGATGCCACGACGGCCGGGAAGGTCGCTCTGTACGCCACCCATTGCATCGCTTGGCACAAGAATCTCAACATCGTAGATAGGCTCGAGAACCTTAGGATTAGCATCGCGGAATGCCTTGCTGAAGGCGTTACGAGCTGCCAGTCGGAACGAAATTTCATTACTATCTACTGGGTGCATCTTACCATCGTAAATGCACACGCGCACGTCGCGAGCATACGAGCCAGTCAATGGTCCTTGCTCCATGCGGTCCATGATACCTTTTACGATAGCGGGAATAAAGCGAGCATCGATAGCACCACCCACGATGCAGTTGTAAATCACGAGCTTGCCGCCCCAGTCGAGATCCATCTCCTGCTTGTCGCGGACACTCATCTTGAACTCCTGATTGCCAAACTTGTAAACATCGGGGTCAGGCATACCTTCGCGATAAGGCTCGATGATGAGGTGTACCTCACCAAACTGACCAGAACCACCCGACTGCTTCTTGTGACGATAGTCGGCACGAGCGGCCTTAGTGATGGTCTCACGATAAGGAATCTTAGGCTCGATATACTCGATCTCAACTTTCTCGTTGTTTTCGATGCGCCACTTGAGGGTGCGCAGGTGGAACTCGCCCTGACCACTGATGATGGTCTGCTTCAACTCCTTAGATTGCTCAATCAGCCATGTTGGGTCTTCCTCGTGCATGCGGTTGAGGATTTGACCGAGTTTCTCAATCTCGCTCTCGTTAACGGGACGGATAGCACGCTGATACTTAGGAGCTGGGTACTGGATGAAGTCATAAATCTTTTCGCAGTCCTTATCATTAAGGGTGTTGCCACGGCGAACGTCTTTGAGCTTAACAGTAGCACCGATGTCACCAGCTTGAAGCTCATCAACATTGCTCTTTGCCAAGCTACCGCAAACGGTGTTAAGCTGCGCTATGCGCTCCTTGCTGCCGCGGTTCATATTAGTAAGGTCGGTACCAGCCTTGATAGTACCGCTCATCACCTTGAAATAAGAAACCTCGCCAATGTGAGGCTCGATAGTGGTCTTGAAGAAGAACAAGCTGGTGGGACCATTGGGGTCACATTTCACCTCATTTCCCTCGCTGTCGCACACTGCTGGCATCTCGGCGGTAGTGGGAACTACTTCGCCAACAAAGTCCATGAGGCGGTCAACGCCCACATTCTTCTCGCCACTGAGACACATAACGGGGATTACGCTGCAATCGATGAGGCCCTTGCGCAGACCATCAACAATCTCCTCTGGGCTGAGGGTATCTTCCTCAAGGAACTTGTCCATGAGAGCTTCGTCGCCCTCGGCAGCCATCTCCACGAGTGCCATGTTGAGTTCTTCGGCACGGTCTTGGTGTGCTGCATCAATATCGGTAACGGTGCACTTGCCACTGTCGCCGTCATAGTTAAGCTGCTTCATCATCATCACGTCAACAATCGACTTGAAGCCTGCACCAGTAGCTACTGGGAACTGAACAGGGATCACCTTGTTGCCAAAGGTCTCACGCAACTGATTCAGCACATTGTCAAAGTCGGCAGTGTCGCTGTCAAGACGGTTGATAGCGAAAATGAGAGGCTTCTTGATGTTGCTAACGGTGCGATACTGGTTTTGTGTGCCTACCTCAATACCATACTGGCCATTGATGAGCATCACACCAGCGTCGGTAACGTTGAGCGCTGTAACGATGTTACCCACAAAGTCGTCCATACCTGGGCAGTCAATGAAGTTAAGCTTCTTGCCCTTGTTCTCAAGACTGAAAATAGTGGAGAATACTGAGTAGCCATACTCTTTCTCTACAGGGAAATAGTCGCACACTGTGTTGCCAGCGTCGATAGTTCCACGACGGTTAATCACTCCACAATCAAAGATCATAGACTCGGCAAGAGTAGTCTTACCCGAGCCCTTACTTCCTAATAATGAGATATTACGAATCTCGTTACTTTTATAAACTTTCATGAAAATTATTAGTGAAATTAATGATTTGAATTTACAACTTTTTATTTCAATAATATTTGCTTAACGATAATTTCTCCCACCAAAAATGAGGGCATAACCGTTTGAGCCCACAAAGTTAGTGATTTAATTTCTAAAAATTAAATTTTTTCCCAACAAAGTACATTTTTATTTGAAAAACGTGAAAAGTGAAACGTGGAAAGTGGAACGTGGAAGGTGGAACGAGAAACGTGGAACGAGGCATGTGGAACGAGGCACGAGGCACGACCTTCCACTTTCCACATTCCACTTACCACCTCTCATCGGCTCATTCGCTTAAGGATATTATAGCTTGGCAAGATGCCGAGTTCGCCGGCTTTGCTAAGGTCGGCAACGCCTTTTTCCTTGTCGCCAATTTGCAGGTAAATGAGTGCGCGGTTAAAATAGGCTTCTCCCAAGTCGGGCTTTAGTTCTACAGCTCGCGAGTAGCTTGATATCGCTTCCTCGTAAGAGCCCAGCATCGCTTGAACGTAGGCAAGGTTATAGTGAGCGTAGGTGTTTCGTGGCGACAAGGCGATTACAGCTTTTAAATCAGCCGCCATTTCGTTAAGTGCCACTTCACGGGCACGTCTTATCAGCATGTCGTGAGCCTCTTTGTTTTCGGTAGTGGGCAACTCGCTTGCCTCGTCGAGTCGCAGCTTCACCATTCGCGCGTTGAACCTCAAGAAATAAGCTAACGCAAAATCATTATTACATTCTATTGCCCTATTTGCGTCGGCAATAGCGGCATCAACATTTTTCAGCAAGAAATAGTCCATCGCTCTGCCAAAGTAGTCAATAGCACGCTCCTCGCTGGTTGCCAAGAGACCATTAAAATACTCCACGCTATTGAATCTCGACCTCGCCTCATATTCCGTGAGACTTGGAGTGCCACACACGAGAGTGAGGGCACTAGTGAGCACATGCATGTCGTTGATTTGAGTCATCTCCTTGATGAAATGAGTGCGACCGTTAAGCTTGTTGTCGTAGCTATAATAGGACAAAGCGAAAACACTCTGTGGCTGCACATCAACACGATTATCCTGAATATATCCGCGAGTCATGTTACGGTAGCGGCGGTGACCAGCTTTCTCATCGTAAAGGCCATCGTCCTCTAAGTTCACCTCGGGCTTCAGATCGTTGTTGACATCCACCACCAAGAGTTGGCTGAATCGTTTCTGCACTTCCTCGACCGACTCCTCCAAGCTACCCTCCATCATTTCTCGCTGACGTTGTGCCTCTTTCTCCTGCTTGTCGTAGTGCTGCTGGGCTCGCTGCTGATGTATCTCGTCGGAGTGTTTCTTCTCAGTTTCCACAGGGTTGAAGGAGCTGTAATGCACACCCTTAGCCTTCATCACCGAGACAGCAGTCTCCAAGTCTTTTTCATACCCACGCTTGTCGCCAAGCCGCTGCTTGATTTGTGCCCTTAACATGTAGCCACTTTCAAACTTTGGATACTTTGTGAGAATGGCATTCAAGTCGCGCAGTGCCGACTGATACTGACGGGTATCAATATAGAGCATAGCTCGTTGATAGAGTGCAACGAAGTCGTCTTTGTCCTTCTCAAGCATCGCATTAAGTCCGCTGATTCCTTGCTGATATTGCCCTATATTGATAAGAAGCATGGTGCGGTTATAGAACGCCGGATAGTTGTCGGGGTCATTCTTTAGCACAAAGTCATAGTCTTCAACGGCTTTGTTGTATTCGCCCACTTCGCTCCGCAACAATGCACGATTGTAGTGCGCAGTCACATTGTTGGCGTCGATGGCGATAGCATAGTCCAAGTCGGCCATCGTGCCACGTATGTCATTAACTTGATACCTAAGATAAGAACGATTGATATAGTAGCTCACATTGTTGGGCTCCAGCTTGAGCACTTCATCAATGTCGGCGAGGGCTTTGCTATAGTCCTTAAGATGATTGGCATAGATTTCACAACGCACCAAATAAGCCTGAGGATTATTTTTGTGACGCTCAATACACCGTGAGACATACCCCAGAGCGCCTATAGAGTCTTGTTTGTCAAGGCAGAGCTGCGCCATACCCAAGCACGCACGCTCACTGGTGGAGTCGCGTTCCAGACACCACGTCAAGCAGCTATCGGCTTTGTCGTAATTCTTAAGAGCCAACTCACACATTGCCATGTTGAGCATGATATCAGGGTCCTCGGGTCGCATCTCGAGGCAAGTCTTGTAATCGCCTATCGCATTCTCATATTGATGCGTGTTGTGGCGTGCAACGGCACGCACACGATAAGCGTCTTTGATAAAAGGGTTTATTTCAATGCACTTAGTGGCATCGGTCTCGGCACCCGAATAATCGTCGAGCGATATCTTTGCCACGGCACGATAAAAGTAAGGCTCCGGCAAATAAGGCTTTTGCTGAATAACTTGGTTGAAATACTGAATAGAGAGAACGTAGTCCTCAAAGTACAACGCATTGCGCCCTATGTTCATCACTTGCTCGGTGTTGATTTGAGCAAGTGCAATGCCACCATTGAGAGCGGCGACAGCCACTAAAACGATGGCAAGACGTAATGTGCGTGCCAAGTGCGACATCCTTGAGAGCCTATTTGAAAAGTTCTATAGTCTCACTTTTTCGAGAACCACTAATGTCTTGTTCACGGTCTTTCCCATCTCATCGCGTTCTGTAGTGAGTAGCTCCACTTCACGGTCGTTACGTTTGCGGCATAGCTGCGCCTCCTCAAGGGCGATGAGCAAGCGTGTCTCGGTATCGATATTCGGGCACTGGCGGTGAGACGATTTCAGGTCTTCATATTCAATTGCAAACTCCCTGAATGGATTAACCGTAATCACACCATTAATAATATTACACCCACTGGTGATGTTCACGGTGAGCATGTCGATATCGTTAACAAGCTTGATATCGCGGTCTATCACATTCTCGCCATTGATAGTCTTCACCAGCCAGGGGCCATTCATGAAGTCAAGGTTCTGACGTCGCAACTTGATAACGACATCGCGGCGACGATTTTTCATCTCCATATACTCAGTGTCACCCACCTTGACAAGTGCCACCGAATTAACGTCTTCGAGAGCCTTGAGCAAGTCGCGCTCAATATATTGAAAATAACCTCCTGATTTCTTGGTGACAAGTAAGTCGTCAAAAGTGATTTTGTTGTCTTTCTTGAGAGAATAAGTTGCATTTACAGCATTCGTTCCAGTGTTGCCATAGAGCTTCCTGCCGAGAACATCAAAGTTGAAATACACGCGCGAGCCTGCAGTGGTAGTCACTGGCGACTCGTTGATCTCAACCACATTCCACTCACCGTTAATCTGCTCCATCTCGTTAGTGATGGGCAAGTCAACTTCCTCTTCCTTGTATTCAATGAAAACTGGCTGATTCTGTTCTTTTTTATCTTTCTTGTCCTTCTTTTTCCTGCCAAATGCCACATCGGGGCAAGCAAGGATGGCAAAAATCAGTGCAAATATTGTGATTTTCTTTATCATTATTATTTCTTTTTATCTGGGTTACAACATTGTTTATTTAGCAAATTTCGTCATTTTTCAAATAATAAGCAAATTTGCCCATTACTTTTTATTATTTTTTTATAACTTTGTGACGCATTTTAAATTTCTACACATCTGAACATTTAATTGCCAAAAAATCAAAAACACATCAACTTTAACAGAATAAATACATTCATCCATTATGACACAAATCACAAAATCAGGGCTTGACCCAAAAAACTTTTTTGACATCGTAGATGGCAAACCGGTTGCACTTTTTGTGCTTACCAACAAAAAAGGCGTGGAAGCATGCATCACCAATTATGGAGGACGCATAGTAAGTCTCATGGTGCCCGACAGCAACGGCAAACTCACTGACGTGGAGCTGGGGCACGACAGCATCGCCAACTACCTTGCCGATGACGGCAACTTTGGAGCACTAATTGGGCGATATGGCAACCGCATAGGCTTCGGAAAATTCACTCTCGACGGAGTGGAATACAACCTTCCCATCAACAACGGACCTCATTGCCTGCATGGTGGACTCAAAGGCTATGACAAAAAGGTGTGGGATGCCAAGCAGGACGGCAACCGACTGGAACTCACGCTCACTGATCCCGATGGAACTGAGGGATTTCCAGGCACCCTAAATGTAAAAGTAGTCTATACTCTTACCGACGATAATGCCATCGACATCGAATATAGCGCCACCACCGACAAGCCAACTATTGTCAATCTCACCAACCACTCCTATTTTAACCTTAATGGCGATCTCGCTTCGAGCATTCACAACCATGTGCTAATGGTAGATGCCGACCGCATAACCCCTGCCGATGAGACTCTTATCACCAACGGCTCTTTCATGGATGTGACCGACACGCCTTTTGATTTCCGCTCGCCTAAGCCCATAGGGCAGGACATCAATGCCAACGATGAGCAACTAAAGAACGGCAACGGATATGACCACAGCTTCGCATTAAATCATCCTGGTGACCTGAGCAAGGTGGCATTAAGAGTGATGTCACCAGTAACTGGCATCGTGATGGAGGTGTTTACAACAGAGCCTGCAGCTCAGATGTACACCGGCAACTTCCTCGACGAAAACCTGAAAGGCAAGTTTGGCATTGGCTATCCAGCACGCTCGGCAGTAGCGTTCGAGACTCAGCACTACCCCAACACCCCCAATTGTCCCGAATACCCCTCATGCGAGTTGCGCCCTGGCGAGACCTACCACACCCGCACCATCTACCGCTTCACCACAGCCTAACCGCTGTGTGTGTGTAACAAGTATATACGAAAAGAGCCTTGTGGCAAATGCCTCAAGGCTCTTCTTTATGTATTTGTTAACTTGTTAAAGGACAGGAGGATTATATTCCCTCTTCACGGTCTTTCTCAAACTCGTCGCTGAGTTCGCGCAACTCTTCCTCGTTGAAGCTGTCATCGCCATAGAATGCTTCGTCAAGGTCGTCAATGTTAGTATCCACTTTAACTGGAGCAGAGAACATATCAGGGAGTGTCTCAAGAGGAGCCTTGCCCTCCTTGCGCTGGCACAAGGGGTCGTGAAGATTCTTGCCAGGAACCGTTTCTTTCAGAATCATATAGAAATAACGCTCTGTCATATAGTCAAAAATGAATTTTATCTTTTGACCTTCATCTTCCATCAATTCATCGAGAGGAGTATCTTCCATTATCCAAATATCTTCATCTGAATCGGTGTCCATATCAAAATAAGTCACCTCTTTCTCTTTGCGCCAATCATCATCGCAAATGACGAACGAATCCATCTGGTTCTTGTCATAACCAGCGGCTTCTAAGATGGTGTTGCGCAACCTTACGAATGTGTCAGAGCTATCAATAGCAATCTCCAATTTAAAATTTCCGGCTTCTTCTGAACCTATCAGAAACTTGTAAATCATAGTATATTCTTATCGTTTGACATTAGTTTTCGGTGCGAAATTAGTAAAAAAATGAATTATGCAAGCATTATTGCCAGTTTTTTTTATCAACAAGTAAAAAAAAGTGTTTTTCAAAATATTTTCACAAGAAAAAATGCACAAAAAAACGAGTTTTGGGATTTTTCCACTAATTCTCTCACTAAAGAGACATCAAGGCAACTATTGACTGTGCCGTGTTCTACATTTTTTCTACCATTATAACACCTATCAGTACCAGGGCGCAGCCTACCACTGCCACCATGCTCACGTGCTCACCCAAGAGAATAACACCCATCACAATCGAGATAATGGGGTCGAGATACAGATAGTTGCTCGCCCTGATGGCACCAATCTTCTTGATTACCAAGTTCCAAACGAAGAATGCCGCCATCGAGCAAATCAGTGCCAAGAATAGCATGTTGGCAAGCAAGTCGGGACGCAGCAAGGTTGACATGGGTGTCATGGGTTCAAGGAACATCAAGGGGCAGGCGCAGATCATTCCGTAAATCATCACTTTGCGAGTGATTGACAGGGTGCTGTGGCGTCCTTGCACGCGCTTGAGAAGAACGCTATACACCGCCCAAGATAGCGCAGCCAGAAATGCCAGTACGTTGCCAAGCAAACCATTGCCCCACACCAGTCCGTCGCGAAATGTGACCACTGCCACTCCCACGAATGCCACCATTGAGCTTAGCAGAATTTTCCAAGAGAAACGTTCTTCCTTCAGGAAAAAAGCCGCCAAGATGGTAGTGAGTAGCGGATTTATGGCAATCACTATCACCACATCGCTCAAAAGTGTCATATTCAAGGCTATGTTCTGAAGCACAAAATACATAGCGCCGCCTGTGAGTCCGCACAGCACTGCCAACGCCTCATCGCGCCAATTCCAGAATTCCACCCTAAAACGTGAGAACACAAGCAAGCCCACGTAGGCGACCAACGAGCGATACACAAATATCTCTGTTGGCGTGATGCCGTTGGCAAGAAGGATTTTGGTGAACGGGAACGACACGCCCCATGCCAAAATCACCAGAATGGCGATGACATGAAACCACCAATTATTGTTCTTCTTTATCACATTCATTTCATCATCCAGGAATTACGCTCTTCAGCGCTCAGGTGTTCAATAGAATATCGCAACGCAGTGCGAGGCATCTCATGGGCGTGGGTTTGCAGAAATTCTCGTAACACGTCGAGACCCACTCGCTTTCCCATCTCGCGCAGCATCCATCCCACAGCTTTGTGCATCAAGTCGTGAGAGTGGTGCAAGTGCCACTTGGCATAGCGCAACGTGAAATCGGGATTGCCTTCTTTGAGCGGCTGCATGGTGCACACCATCGACATGCGCTGTTCCCACAAGTTGTCGCTCAATGCGAGAGCATCTATCACTGCCTGTTTCTCCTCTGCATTGTAGTGCGAGGGCAGCATTAGCCACTTTCCTAAAATCTTATAAACCGACAAATCAACAAGATCCCAGTTATTGGCACAACGGCTGTGATTGAGATAGAAATCCACTATCTCATCACGACGGGCGATGGAACTGGCATCATCAACCAAAGCCTTGCGGCTTAGCCTTTCAAACTGGTCAACGAGCACAAGCACTCCACACATGCGCACCTCATGCCAAGGCGACTCAAGCAGCTTCTCCACCTCGCTCAGAGGCAGTGCCTTGCTTCGAGCCACAATGCTGCGGGTAACGGGTGTTTTTATTCCTAAGAACTTGTCGCCGTAACCGTACTCTCCAGGACCTGTCTTGAAAAAACGCATTGAATGCTGAGCTTGCACGGCATCGGCAAGTGACTCCATGTGGGCAATCACCAGCTCGGCAGTCATTAAGTCTTTTTCTTTTTTCACCTTGACCACTACCCTACATCACATGAATTATCTGATAAAATGCATGGGTTGCCATTCCTCCTCTTCAGGAACGGGGAAGCCAGAGACTTCTCTATTTTTAAGCAACCAAGCCATGTTGCGTCCCAGCTGACGCATTGTTTGCATGCCTTCCACATCGAGAGCGGCCTCGCCTTTAAGCATTCCATAGACGATGTTCCAGTATTGCGAGGTAACTAAGGGCATATTCTTGAGCTGGAAAGGCATCATCAGGGTCTGCAAGGCGGCGGTGGCACCACCACGACGGCACACGGCAACTGCTGCTGCGGGCTTGCCTTCGACTTGAGCGCCAGCATAGAACGCACGCTGCACCAATGCCAGCACCTGACCGGCAGGCTGTCCATAATAAACTGGTGCTCCCACCACCAAAGCATCGGCAGCATTCATCTTCTCTATCATAGAGTTGCAGATGTCGTCGTCGAAGACGCACTTGCCATTACTCATCTCATGGCATTTGCCACAAGCAATGCATCCACGCACTGGCCTCACGCCAATCCATGCAATCTCGGTTTCTATACCCTGCTCGTTGAGGGTCTTGGTCATCTCGCTTAGAGCAAGAAAAGTGTTGCCATCCTTACGAGGCGAGCCATTTATCAATAAAACTTTTGTCATAAGTGATTGTATTAATTTCGCCACAAAATTACAAAAAAACTAATATCCCGCCAATATCCCAGGCAATTTAGGAGACATTTAAGTCGTGATATTTTTTTTATCTTAAATGAATGAGACAGTAAAAACAGTCAGAAAAAACTGATTACTGATAAGCGATAACTGACAACTTTTTACTAACTTTGC
>CALAVD010000401.1 GCA_937892085.1 uncultured Prevotellaceae bacterium | reverse complement strand
ACATGGACGGAACGATCTACGAGGAAGACAGGATCTTTGACGGAACCATAGATCTTCTTAACCTTATTAAAAGGAGAGGCGGAAAGTATATTTTTATTACAAACAACTCCTTTCTGCCGATTAGACAAATGGTATGTGGAATATTATTTAAACTCCAAAAGCTTGGATTCAACCTTCAAGATGAAAAAGCTTTCAACGCTTATCAAGCCTATAAAAAGGCGGGTAGCAGCAACAGCTCGACCTACCGCACCAAGTTCAACGCGCGCATCAAGCAGAGCGCCGTGTTCCAGGGCAGCAACATCGACGGCGAGGTGAAAGCCCTCAAGCGCATGACGCGCTACGACCGCAACAAGGAATATCTCGACCAAATCTACTACGCCATCGGTAACCTCTACCTCACCCGCGGCGACACCGTGCATGCCATCGAGAACTATGAGCTCGCGGCAAAGAAGAGCACGCGCAACGGCATCGACAAGGCTATCAGCCAGCTCACGTTAGGCGGCATCTACTTCGCACAGCACAAGTATGACAAGGCGCAGCCATGTTACAGCGAGGCGATACCGCAGCTTAGCGAGAACTATCCCAACTACAAGGAACTCAAGCAGCGCAGCGACGTGCTCGACGAGCTTGCCGTGTACTCGGGCAACGTCACCCTGCAAGACTCACTACTCAGGCTCTCGCAGATGCCTCTCGAAGAGCAAAAGAAGGTGATTGCCAAAATCATCGAGGAACTCAAGAAGAAAGAAAAAGAGGAAAAAGAGGCTGCCGACCGCGAAGCCTATCTTGCACAGCAGCAAGGCGCCAACGGCCTCAAGGACAATGCCCAGCAGCCGGCATCCTACAATATCAACAGCGACAACTCATGGTACTTCTACAACACCATGACCAAGAACGCCGGCAAGACGGCATTCCAGCAACTGTGGGGAAACCGCAAGCTCGAAGATAACTGGCGACGTCGCAACAAGAACACCTTCTCGCTCGACGAGAACACCGAGGAAGAAGAAAACCTCGCCATGAACGATTCTACAATGGTGCAGAGCAACGACAGCACTACGGTCGATAAGGAGGCCCTGAAACGTGCCGAAGACCCGCACTACGAGGAATACTACCTCAAGCAGATTCCAAAGACCGAGGAGGAGATACAGACCTCCAACGATGTGATACAGGAAGGCCTTTACAACATGGGTGTCATCCTCAAGGACAAGCTCGCCGACTTGCCAGCGGCAATCTACGAGTTTGAGGAGCTGCTGGAGCGGTACCCCGACAACACCTATCGCCTCGACACCTATTATAATATGTATCTGCTATACTACCGTAATGGGCAGTACAGCGATGCCGAGCGCTATCGCCAGCTCATCTTGAGCAACTTTGCCGACTCGAAGTACGGCCAGGCGATGGAAGACCCCAACTATCTTGAGAACCTCAAGCGCATGAACCTTGTTCAGGAAGCGCTCTACGACCAGGCTTATACCGCCTATCTCAATAACGACAATGCCACCGTGCATCAGGCCTACATGGAGATGATGAAGACTTATCCGCTGTCGAAAATCATGCCCAAGTTCATGTTTATCGACGCGTTGGCCTACGTTACCGAGCGCAACCCCGAGAAGTTCAAGAGCACCATCAAGGAGATGCTTGAGCGCTATCCTGATACCGACATCACACCCACCGCCTCGGCATTTGTCAAGCAGCTCAACCAGGGGCGCAAGATTAACGGCGGCTCGGGCAACACCCGTGGCATGCTGTGGAACATACGCCTCTCTAACGACAGCACCGCCGGCGGCGAGGGCAAGGAGTTCACACCGTTCACCGAGGGCAAGAACAAGCCTCAGCTCTTTGTGTTAGTGTTCTCTACCGACTCGGTGTCGCCCAACCAGTTGCTCTATGAGGTGGCGAAGCACAACTTCAACTCGTTCTTGATGCGCGACTTCGACCTTGAGCAGATGTCGTTTGGCAACTTGGGTCTGATAGTGGTAAAAGGTTTCCCCAACTATCGTGAAGTGGAAATTTATCGCGACAAGTGGGAGACCGACGAGGAGAAAGTGGTGCCCGCTCAGGCACACTATGTCATCATCAGCGACGAGAACTTCAACTTGCTGCTGCGTGAGGGACGCACCTTTGAGGAATACTTCCGCTATCTCGACGAGCTCAACGAAGAGAAGGTTGAGGAGCAGATTCCTGACGATGCCGTCGATGACGAGACCACCGACGATGATGGCGATGGCGACACCAGCAGCGATGAGAAGAAGCCCACCAAGTCGGTGAAGAAGGGTCAAGGCAAGACCGATGAGAAGACCAACGAGAAAGACGAAGAAAAGAAGGAAGAGAAGCCTAAGGTGGATACTCCTGAGCAGCAAGGCAATCCCGCTCTGCTTGAGGAGGCACGTCGCCGTGCCGAGCAACGTCAGCTCGAGGAGCAGCGCAAGGAGGAAGAGAAACGCAAAGCTGAGGAGGCTAAGAAACGCGAGGAAGAGCTCAAGCGCGAGGAGGCTCGCAGGCAAGAGGAAGAGCGTCTGCGTGCCGAGGACGAGGCTAAGCGTCAGCAAGAGCTTGAGAAGCAAGGCAAGACCGTAGATGGCGGCTCTGCTACTGGTAATGAGAATAGTGACGACGTGCGTCATCTCAAGAAGCAGAAAGACGAGGAAACTAAGGCTCGTGAGAAATCTGAGAAAGAGCGCCAAAAACAGCTCGAGCGTGAGGAGAAGGCACGTCAAGACTCTATCAAGAAGGCCGAGAAGGAGCGCGAGAAAGAACTGCGGGCTGCCGAGAAGGCTAAGGAAGACTCTATAAAGGCTGCCGAGAAAGCCCGTGAAGACCTCCAGAAGCAAAAGGAGAAAGAAAAAGAAGACGCTAAGAAGCTTTCCGAGCAGGAACGCAAAGACAAGCAGAAAGCTAAAGAAGAGGCTCGCAAGCAGAAGGAGAAAGAGCGCAAAGAGCGTGCTAAGGAGCGTGAGCGCAAGAAGAAAGAAGAGCAAAAGCGCAAGAAAGAAGAGGCCAAAGCTCGCAAAGAAGCTGCCAAGCAGCGGCAAAAGGAGCGTGAAGAGCAGCGCAAGCAACGCGAGCGTGAGCGCAAAGAAGCCGCGAAGAACAAGTAGCGCCGCAGGTGCGAGGATAGAGGAAGGTGGAAGGATATTCTCCGTTCCACGTTCTCCGTTCCACTTTCCACTTTCCACTTTCCACGTTCTCCGTTCCACTTTCCACTTTCCACGTTCTCCGTTCCACGTTCCACCGCAATTCACATTTTTTAACTGCCACATTTCATTTATGGCACGATTTTTTCAACTTTATCGCTTGTAGAAATAAAATATAGTATTACTTTTGCGCAATTTTTTACAACGAACTATTAACACAAAGAATAATAATATGTATTGGACACTTGAATTAGCTACAAAGCTTGAGGACGCTCCATGGCCAGCAACTAAGGATGAATTAATTGATTATGCCATGAGAAGTGGAGCTCCCTTAGAGGTTATAGAAAATTTGCAGGAGATAGAGGACGAGGGTGACACCTACGAGTCAATCGAGGACATCTGGCCCGACTATCCCACCAACGACGACGACTTCTTCTTTAATGAAGAGGAGTATTGAAAAAGTAACGGCTATGTTATAAGAGGATATTGGAACGCTATAATTTTCAATGTCCTCCTTTTTTACTTCTTTTTTGTGCATTTTAACTTTGCAATTCAGAAAAAAGCATTACCTTTGCAGCCGCATCACTCGTAAGGGCGGTTTTGAAATAAGAAAAGAATATTAACCCAGTGGAAAAATTTGGCTGCTTGCAACCACTTAAAAAAAATGCTAAAACTGCGAATTATCCCTCAAATCTTTCACAGCATCTTAGCGTTTTTCCACATTAAAAACAATTTGGAAAAATGAACTATTTGTTTACCAGTGAATCGGTGTCGGAAGGACATCCCGACAAAGTTGCCGACCAGATCAGCGACGCGCTGCTCGACCATTTCTTAGCATTCGACCCTCACAGCCGTGTGGCATGTGAGACGCTTGTCACTACCGGTCAGGTGGTGATTGCCGGCGAGGTGAAAAGTAAGACCTACATCGACCTGATGGAGGTGACCCGTGGAGTGATTAACGGGATTGGCTACACCAAGAGCGAGTATAAATTTGACGGTGACTCGTGTGGCGTGTTCTCGGCAATCCATGAGCAGAGCGGTGACATCAACCGTGGTGTGGACCGTGCCACCAGCGAGGAGCAGGGTGCCGGCGACCAGGGCATGATGTTTGGTTACGCTTGCAACGAGACTCCTAACTACATGCCGCTGACGCTCGACTTGGCGCATCATCTGCTGCGTGAGCTCGCTGCGCTGCGCAAGACTCAGGAGATTCCCTACTTGCGCCCCGATGCCAAGAGCCAGGTGACGGTGGAGTATGACGACAAGACTCGCCGCCCCGTGCGCATCCACACCATTGTTATCAGCACTCAGCACGACGACTTCGTGAAGGCCGACGAGAGCACCTCTCAAGAGGTTGCCGATGAGCAGATGTTGGCACGCATTCGTGAGGACGTGAAGAACATTCTGCTGCCTCGCGTCATCGAGAAGCTCCCCGACGACGTGAAAAAGCTCTTTGACAACGACCTCATCCTGCATGTGAACCCTACGGGCAAATTCGTGATTGGAGGACCTCATGGCGACACTGGTTTGACAGGTCGCAAAATCATTGTTGACACCTACGGAGGGCGTGGCGCACACGGCGGTGGCGCCTTCAGTGGCAAAGACCCCAGCAAGGTGGACCGCAGCGCAGCCTATGCTGCTCGCCACATCGCCAAGAACGCCGTGGCAGCCGGCATTGCCGGCGAGATGCTCGTGCAGGTGTCATACGCCATCGGTGTTGCCGAGCCCATTAGCTTGTATGTCAACACCTATGGCACCAGCCATGTGAACATGAGCGATGCCGAGATTGCCGCGAAGCTGAACGGTATCTTCAGGATGACACCATTTGAGATTGAGAAACGCCTCAAGCTGCGCAGCCCCATCTATCAGGAGACTGCGGCTTATGGCCACATGGGCCGCGAGCCTCAGGTTGTCACCAAGCACTTCAAGTCGCTCTACGAAGGCGACCGTGCTATCGAGGTGGAGCTCTTCACCTGGGAGAAGCTCGACTACGTTGACGTGCTAAAAAAGGCGTTTGGCTTGTAAAAAATAAAACAACAGATTTTTAAGGTGGGTTCTATAAATTAATAAAATGTTGAGATGGGTTCTTGGCTGTTTTTGTTTCTTTTCGGCATCTGCTTCGTTAAATCCTTGCAACATAGCCCGCTATGCCGCTGCTGCTTTAACTTCGCATCTTCTCGAAAATAAATCAAAAACACCTCAAGTTAATTTATAGAACCCACCTTAAGTAAAATGCTCAAGCTCTCAAGACATTGACCAAGCTTATGTTTTGACTCGCTTAACCGCATTTTTCTGATTAATCTGAGACAGATAAATTAATCACTCAGCCGCTGTGAGATTTTTGCGACTGAGTGATTTAGTTTTAATTCGTTTAATTAGTGTGCCTTGATCCTCTTAATCAGTGAGGTGGTTTGTTACAGCTCCAGGTCGATGTTGAAGAGCTCGTGCCAGGGGAGACCTTGCTCATTGAGGACATCGAGGAATGGGTCGGGGTCAAACTCCTCCACGTTGTGCACGCCGGGCTTGCACCACAGTCCCTTGAGGAACATCATGGCACCTGTCATGGCTGGCACGCCGGTGGTGTAGCTCACGGCTTGCATGCCAGTCTCCTGGAATGCGGCATGGTGGTCGCAGTTATTGTAGATGTAGTAGGTGAGAGGCTTGCCGTCCTTGCCAATGCCGCTGATGCGGCAGCCTATGCTGGTCTGGCCCGTGTAGTTCTCTCCCAGGTCTTGCGGGTTGGGAAGCACGGCTTTGAGGAACTGCAGCGGCACAATTTCCACACCGTTATACATGATTGGGTCGATGCGTGCCATGCCAATGTCTTGAATCACACGCAGATGAGTGAGATATTCCTCACCAAAAGTCATCCAGAAGCGGGCGCGCTTGATGGTGGGGTAGTTGAGTACCAGCGACTCCAGCTCCTCGTGATACATGAGGTAGCTCTCGCGAGGACCAATCTCGGGATAGGTGAGTGGCTTGTGAATCTCGAGCGCGCCAGTCTGCACCCACTTGCCGTCTTGCCAGTAGCGTCCCTTCTGGGTAATCTCGCGGATGTTGATTTCGGGGTTGAAATTAGTGGCGAAGGCCTTGCCGTGGTTGCCGGCGTTGCAGTCCACGATGTCGAGGTAGTGAATCTCCTTGAAGTGGTGCTTTGCTGCGCGTGCGGTATATACGCCGCTCACTCCCGGGTCGAAACCGCAGCCCAGTATGGCAGTCAATCCCGCCTTTTCAAATCGTTCACGGTAAGCCCACTGCCAGCTGTACTCGAAGTGTGCCTCGTCCTTTGGCTCATAGTTGGCGGTGTCGAGGTAGTTGACGCCGCACTCGAGGCACGCATCCATGATAGTGAGGTCTTGGTATGGCAGTGCCACGTTGATGACGAGCTTGGGTTGATGGCGCTTGAACAAAGCCACTAACTCGGGCACACTATCGGCATCCACCTCGTCGGTGGTGATGTTAGGGGCACCAATCGCCTTTGCCACAGCATCGCATTTTTCCTTGTGTCGCGAAGCTATTACTATCTCGTTAAACACATCGGGATTTTTGGCGCACTTGTGTGCCACCACGGTTCCCACACCGCCACAGCCAATGATGATAACTTTGTTCATTTTTTTGGGAAGGAGTTAAAGGAGTGATAAGAACTTAACACTTAACAATTACTGCTATTTATTTGTTTCTATCTATTATGTATTGGAAAATTGCTTTCAGGGCTTGGGTGCACTCGTTGTCGCCATAATTGTCAAGTAGCGCGCAGCCGGTGTCGTATAGCTCGTGCATCTTGTTGTAGGCGTAGTCGATGCCACCGCAGTCCTTTGCCCACTCCACGAGGCACTCGATGTCGCTCTCGCTGTAATTGCCCTGGTTGATAAGTCCGAGCATGTAGTCTCTCTCGGGGCGGTCGTCGAGCGAGAGGGCATAGATTAGCGGCAACGTCACTTTTCCCTCACGCAGGTCGTTGCCCGTGGGCTTTCCTACGACTGGATCTTTGAAGTAGTCGAATGTGTCGTCTTTGATTTGGAAGCACAGCCCCAGGCGATGAGCAAACTCGATGATTGGCTTTAGGTCTTGGGAGCTGGCACCGGCAGCAATGCCTCCCACCTCCACACAGCTGGCAAAGAGCGATGCCGTCTTCTTGCTGATGATTTCAAAATAGGCGTCCTCAGTGATGGTGTGGTTGCGTGCCACGTCATACTGGTTGATTTCGCCCAGCGAGAGATTGGCGCCTAACGTGGCGAGTACTTTGAGGATGTCTTTGTTGCCGGTGTTCACGGCGCACACCAGAGCTTTACTCACGAAGAAGTCGCCCACGAGGACAGCGATGTGGTTGCTCCACACCCCGTTGATAGTGGGATTTCCTCGCCGCTCCTTGCTGTCGTCGATTACATCGTCGTGGATGAGCGAGGCGTTGTGCAATATCTCGATGGCGGCTCCTGCCGTTATCACTTGTTCATTGATTTCCCCCAAGAGCTTGCCGCTTATCAGGGTGAGCATGGGGCGCAGTTGCTTGCCTTTGGTCTTCAGATAATTAAAAACTATAGAGTTCATTAATTGGTTGTCGCTTGTCAACGCTTCCTCTATAATAATGTTGAGCCTTGCAAGTTCGTCACCAATAAAAAGCCTTATGTCATTAAGATTTTCCATAATACAAAGCGCAAAATTAGTGCAAGTCGAGAGAAAAACCAAATTTATTTGAGATTTTCAAGAGGCGCAGCCTAATTTATCTAAAATTGGCAATAATATTTTTGGTGGGCATAATTTTTGGTAAGTTTTTTGCAAAAGAGAAAATAATTCAAAGATTATTTGAACGGTAAAAATCTTACCGATGTACATGGCGATGAATTGCTTATTATCAAAATAATGTTGTACAGCAAAGATAGTAATGTTAGCAAGGCCGGAATTAAAAACCAATACTATAAACAAAAATAAAGATACCGCGAAGAAGCTTTTTGACGATAGTATTCTAAACCTGAGCATCGTCAATAAAATGATCCATAATGAAAGTACCAGAAACGAGATGTTAGATCTTTTAGGGTAAATGTCAAAAGACGAAAATCTAAAAAAGGTCGTAGTCGACCTTGTTGGTAGCGACATTGTAGGTAAGTTGACAAAATTGAATTCCGGAAGCACAACTGAAGAAAAAAATGAAATAATCAAAGATATAAAAATCTAAAGTTAGGCATTCCGATAAAATTAAATGGTGGCGATATCGTGTATGAAGAAAATCACGATTTTGGAAAAAATTTAACAATATTGCAACAATCTGAAAAAAAAAATATAAAAAAACAATGAGCTTAAGGAAATTTTCAAAAACCGGGAAACGTAAATTACTTGAAGGATAGATTCAGTAAAAATGATGGAATACATGACGAGGATGGAAAGATACAAGAATGTTTCAATGAAGAAGATGGAAAGGGAAAAGTTGAAAATCAAGCAATCAGAGACTGCAAATCTAGTTTGTTCTTAATAAGGTAAGGGGAAAACAAGCACATAAGAAGTGAAATAGATGACGAGGATAAAATTGAAAAAGATATCAAGTCTGTTTTTGGGAAAGATAAAAAGGAAAAATATGATTTAGAATGTATCAAATTCATTAAAAATAATGTGAAAGATATAAAAGATACAATTAATACGTTGCTCTCATTACAGGGGCAGTCTACACAAAACGAAATTTTTTCTTTCTTGGATAAAAATGAATTCAGTCCGGCAGCCATGTCATTATCATACAGCATTGTAATCAATGATGATGGCACAATAGATATAACTGTCCGTGATATTCATAGGATAACTGATCCTGAAAATTCTGAAAGCTTTTTACCAATTGCAATCGAAAATAAAATGGTATTTCGTTTAAATAAACAGAATGGAAACGAATATGTACCAATAACTCCTCTTGAGACACAGGTAAATGTATATGATGCAGACGTTTTGGTGGAAGATAATAAAAATGATGAAAATGAAATAGAGAAAAAG
>CALAVD010000400.1 GCA_937892085.1 uncultured Prevotellaceae bacterium | reverse complement strand
TGAAGAAAGTGATTGAAGGCCGCCACGAGCTCACGACTTTCGGCAAGGAGTTCTTCACAGAGGACACTCCGCTGTCGCCACGTTCGCCCTACTCCGCCTCCAAAGCCCGCGCCGACATGATAGTGATGGCATATCACCACACCTACAATTTCCCCATCAACATCACCCGATGCAGCAACAACTACGGTCCATATCACTTCCCCGAGAAACTCATCCCGCTCGTGATTCACAACATTCTTGAGGGCAAAAAGCTGCCAGTCTATGGCAAGGGGCTTAACGTGCGTGACTGGCTCTATGTCGAGGACCACTGCAAGGGCATTGACATGGTGCTGCATAAAGGCAAGATTGGCGAGGTGTATAACATAGGCGGTTTCAACGAGGAGAGCAACATCAACATCGTGAAACTCATCATCGACACCATCGCCCGCATCATGCGTGAGGAGCCAAAGTATCAGTCGTTGCTCAAATGTCCGCTTGATGACATTAATTACGACCTCATCACCTACGTCACCGACCGTCCGGGCCACGACATGCGTTACGCCATCGACCCGACAAAAATTGCCACTCAACTCGGGTGGTATCCCGAAACACCATTTACTATTGGTATCGAGAAGACCATACGCTGGAACCTCGACCACCAGCAGTGGATTAACGATGTGACAAGCGGAGATTACCAAAAGTATTACGAACAAATGTACGGCAATCGTTGATTTAATGTACAATGACTAAACCATACCACAGTTTTCGATAAACGATAAACGATAAACGAACTAATATGAAAGGTATAGTACTTGCAGGTGGCTCGGGAACCCGTTTATATCCCGTCACTAAAGGCATCTCTAAACAACTGGTGCCCATCTATGACAAACCGATGATATACTACCCTATCTCGGTGCTTATGCTCGCTGGCATCAGGGAGATACTCATAATCTCCACTCCTCACGACCTGCCACAGTTTGAGCGACTATTAGGAAGTGGTGAGGACATTGGCGTGAAGTTCAGCTATGCCGAGCAACCTTCGCCCGACGGACTTGCGCAAGCATTTATCATCGGCGAGGAGTTCATTGGCGATGACTCGGTGTGCCTGGTACTCGGTGATAACATCTTCTACGGCCAAGGGTTCACTGGAATGCTCAAAGACGCACTTGCCCTAACCGACAGTCAATCATGTGCAACACTTTTTGCCTACTCTGTAAAAGACCCCAACCGATTTGGTGTGGTGGATTTTGACGAGAATGGCAAAGCATTGTCTATCGAAGAAAAGCCTGCACAGCCCAAGTCAAACTTCGCAGTAACTGGCTTATATTTCTACCCTAATGACGTGATTGAGGTTGCCAAAAACATCAAGCCCTCCCCCCGTGGGGAACTTGAAATCACCACCGTCAACCAGCATTACCTTGCCCAAGACCGTGTGATGGTCAAGACTTTGGGGCGTGGTTTTGCATGGCTCGACACGGGAACACCTGCCTCGATGCTCAACGCCAGCAATTTCATAGCCACGGTAGAGACATGCCAAGGCGTGCAAGTTGCAGCTCTTGAGGAGATTGCCTACCGCAAGAGATGGATTGACGACGACCAGCTACGCATGCTCGCCACTCCACTCGCCAAGAACGACTATGGCCAGTATCTGCTCAAATTAACCCTAAAATCTTAAACTTGGCACAAATAAACAGCGACGAAAAACAGCCCAAACCGCCATTGCCTTGTCAGCTTGTTTACTTGTCAGCTTAACATAAATATGACAAAACCACAATTGATAAACCTTCCCAAAATTTGCGACCCTCGTGGCAACCTCTCGTTCATTGAGAGCAAGGGGCACGTGCCATTTGAGGTGAAACGCTGTTACTGGATTTATGACGTACCGGGCGGCATGCACCGCGACGGCCACGCTTTCCGTGAGCAGGATGTGTTTATCGTGGCTCTGTCGGGCAGCTTCGACGTGGTGCTCAACGACGGGAACGGCGAACAGCGCTACCACATGGCACGCTCCTACTATGGGCTTTATATACCCCGCATGACTTGGCGTGCCATCGACAACTTCTCGACCAACTCTGTGGCACTGGTGCTTAGCAGCACCCCTTATGATGCCGGTGACTATATCGAGGATTATAATGACTTCCTAAATCTAAAGAATGGCTGAAACAGACTCTCATAAGACTTCAAGTATCGACCAGTGCCAAGTGATTGAACTCGACAAGCATCACCATGCCAACGGCAACCTCTCGGTGGTGGAAAACGGCGTGCATGTGCCTTTTGACACTAAGCGGGTGTATTACCTCTATGACGTGCCTGGTGGTGAAGAGCGTGGAGGACATTCCCACAAGCGGCTCCGTCAATTCCTTGTCGCAATCAGTGGGTCGTTTGATGTCATCATTGACGACGGAACTAAGCAACGATGCGTCACTCTCAATCGTCCCTATATGGGTTTAATAATAGTGCCGGGCATCTGGCGTGTCATCAACAATTTCTCGTCGGGCTCGGTGTGCCTTGTGCTGGCTTCTGAGCACTACGATGAAGATGATTATGTGCGTGATTACGATGAGTTTAAACGTCTTACTTCCTCAAAAAACAAATAATGAAATACGAATTCCTTAACTTAGCAAAAGCCAACGAACCATATATGAATGAGCTGCAAGAGGCAGCTTGCAAAGTCATTAAATCAGGAAGGTACCTGCACGGCGAGCAGACCAATCTGCTGGAGCAGGAAATTGCTGGGCTATGTGAGGCAAAATATTGCATCGCCGTGAGCAATGGACTTGACGCGCTAAGACTTATCCTCAGAGCATATACCGAACTTGGCGTGCTTCATCGCGAGGACCATGTGATAGTGCCTGCTAACACCTATATCGCGTCGGTGCTCGCTATTAGCGACAACGGCTTGACACCATGCTTGTGCGATGCGCGTCCCGACACGATGAATATGGACACCTCGCTCATCGAGAACCTCATCACCCCTGCAGTGAGAGCTATCATGCCAGTGCATCTCTATGGCACGCCATGCTGGGATGAGCAACTGATGACCATCGCCAAGCGCTACGACCTCAAGATCATCGAGGACAACGCCCAAGCGATAGACGCGAAATCCAGCTTACCGGGCTTTTATGGCACTTACACCACTGGTGGATTAGGGCATGCCAGTGCCATCAGTTTTTACCCCACCAAGAATCTGGGAGCCTTAGGTGATGCCGGAGCTGTTGTAACCAATGATGAAGACCTTGCCAAAACGGTGCGTGCCATAGCCAACTATGGCAGCGACCGCCGTTATCACAATTTATACTTGGGGCTTAACTGCCGCATCGACGAGATTCAAGCCGCTATGCTCAGGGTTAAGCTGCGCTATCTCAACGTTGAGAACATGCGACGTTCTGAAGTTGCTCAGACCTATGACGAGAACATAACCAATCCGCTCGTCAAGAAGCCCGACATCTTTAGCGACATGATACAGATTTGGCATCAGTATGTGATTCGTGTGGAGAAACGTGACGAGATGCGTGCCTATCTTGAGAAAAATGGCGTGATGACCGACGTCCACTATGCCACTCCTCCTCATCGTCAGCCTTGCTACCGCATGTTCCAGTCCTACAAGTTACCAGTAACGACTGCCATCGCCGACCAAGCCATCAGCCTCCCCATCGGTCATCCTATCACCACAGCCGATGCCGAACAAATTGCTAAAATCATCAACGATTTCAAAGGATAACAATCTTTCAAGGTGGAAAGTGAAAAGTTGTTCCACCATTTTCGTCCCACCCTCCACGCTTCTCGTTCCACCTTCCTCGTTTCTCGTTCCACCTTACACGAATAACGATAACTAATGCAGTTTGACAGTTACATATATGCCATATTCCTGCCACTGACTTTTGTAGGTTACTGGTTGCTGCGCAACAATTTGAAGTGGCAAAATCTCTTTCTGCTTACAGCAAGCTACATCTTCTATGGCTGGTGGGACTGGCATTTTTTGGGGCTTATTGTTATTACATCTATCTCTACTTTCGGTACAGGCTTACTCATCAAGAGTGACAGTTCACGAGGCTCAAAGACATGGCTGGCACTGAATCTTATTCTCAATTTAGGCATACTCGCCACATTCAAATATTTCAACTTCTTCAAAGACTCCTTTGCCGACATCTTACGGCTCTTTGGTGCTACTCCCGACTGAGATCGGAAGAGCGTCGTGTAGGGAAAGAGTGTAGATCTCGGTG
>CALAVD010000399.1 GCA_937892085.1 uncultured Prevotellaceae bacterium | reverse complement strand
AGAATCAATGCACGATGGCGTTTTCATCCGTTTTTCATCAAACAAAGACAACAAATAAAAAGACTGTGTAAGGTAGTAACATCGGCGGTTGTTGCGAAACTCCCAATCAGCAACACGCTCCGTCAGCTATCAACATTAAGCACAGGATTATGCATGAGACTCGTAATAACTCAAAACTTTTTACTACCTTTGCATCTGATAACGAGAAAACAACGCATAGTTATGATACATTTTTTGAAACGCATTGCCCTTGTCCTCGCCTCACTACTGGCACTTTGCACAACCGGATGGTCGCAAAATCCAGAGCCACAGCATGGCAACGACATCGAGGTGAGCCTCATCACATTTTATCCTGGCGATGAGATCTTTGAGGTTTTTGGACATTCCGAGATTTTAGTCATCGATGGCGAACGTTCCTATTATTTTAATTATGGGGTATTTGACTTCAACTCGCCTAATTTCCTCGGGCGTTATATAATGGGAGAGACCGACTACATGTGCGCCATCATGCCTCCTGAGATTGACGGGGGCGTGAGAGAAGGGCGCAAAATGATAAAGCAAGACCTAAACCTCACTCCCGAACAAGCTCTCCATGTGCTCAACATGCTACTTACCAATGCTCGGCGTGAGAACTGCGTGTATCGCTACCGCCACTTCAGCGACAACTGCTCTACCCGCCCCCGCGACATCATCGAGAAAGCTCTGGGCCACGAGATTGACTACTCCCATTGCAACTATATAGTGGGCAACACACTGCGGCAGGTGATGACGCACTACACACGCAACTACCCCTGGGAGCAGTTTGGCATCGACCTTGTGCTGGGAGCAGCTTGCGACACTGTGGTAGCTGCTCGCACACAGACCTTTGCGCCCATGTTCCTGATGAAAGCCATCGGCAACGTGCAGGTTGATAATGGAAATGGGTCCGAGCCACTGGTGAAAAACACCACGGTAGTGATGCCTGGCGACGACGATGGTCTGGTGTTGCCTCCCACACCCTGGTATCTTCACCCTCTCACCATTGCCTTAGCGCTGCTGGTTATCACGACAGTTATATCCTATAAAGAC
>CALAVD010000398.1 GCA_937892085.1 uncultured Prevotellaceae bacterium | reverse complement strand
GCTCTTCCGATCTGCATTGTGCATTGTGCACAATGCATAATGCATTGTGCATTATGCATTATGCATTGTGCATTAATAAAGCTTTTTCATGATCTTTTGAGAGCCGTCGCTCATTTCCATTACCACGATGTTCACGCCCTTGAATGGAGTATCGCTCTCGAGGCCTGCGGCGTTGATGTAGCGCACGCTCTTCACGGTGCCGGTCTGGAGGTTCTCTACGCCGGTGGGGATGTAGGTCTCGGGCTCATAGAGAGCGTTGGCAGTGTAGTTCTGGAAGTCGTAGTCATAGTCCTTAGTGCTGATGCCGCTGGTGGTGTGCCACGGCTCCTTGAGAGTGATGGCAGCGCGCACCTTGTAGCGTGTGCCGTTGTCGAGCGTGACAGTTCCGTAGTTAGCCCACTTGGTGTCGAGCGTGAGGCTCTGACCCTGGATCGCGTTGTTAGGAGAGTAGGCACGCAGGGCGCCATCGCTCTCATTCCAGTAGCCTGTCACGTCAATCACCTGGTTAGGCTTGAGGGTGAACGGCTGTGCCATGTTCACGTTCTCTACCTCGTAGTCAAAAGGCTCATAGCCAAAGTCGGCAGCCGTAACAGTTATGTAGGGGTTGAGCTCCACGTCGTGGAGGAAGCCCTTGAGTGAGCCGCCAGCGATGAAGCAGTCCTTCATGAAGTACTCCCACAGGTTGGTACCACCAAAATCAACCCTGATCCAGTTGTTGTTGCCATCGGTGAGGAAGGCATACTGATAGTCATAGTTATAAGGCACGTCAACCACTACAAGCTCATCGGCGATGCGGTAAAACTCATCGTTGACGCCGTTGGCGAGCATGTCGGCGAGGGTGGTGGCAGGCATCTCCTCAAAGACGCCAACCTTGGTGGCGTTGACCACAGCCACTCTCATATTCCTTCCATAGTCCTTGGTGATGACATTCAACTCGTACACGCCGTCCTGCTCAAGGAACTCCTCAAGAGGAGTGTCGCCTTGGAAGTAGGGCTGCTCATAGTCGAGATTGGCCTCGCCATCGAGCATGATGTCCCAGGGGTTGTCGCCACTCTGGTTGGCCATGATGAACCTGCCGTCGCGGTAGATGGCATACTTGACAGTGCTGTACTCTTGTGCCTTGGGGCGTACAAAGAAGTATTCGCTGTTGCGGTTGTCGAAGCTGAGCACGAGGTAGTTGTTGGGGGTGTAATCTACCTGCTTGCCGGGAAGTGGGTTGGCAGTGAGCTCCATCACGGTGTTACCAAACTCGGTGACCTTGCCCACCACGGTGTGGCCGAGCAGAGTGTGGTTGTCGAGCTCGAGAGTGCTCTCGGTGGGGAGCACGAGCTCAATCCAGTCGCTCTGGTCGAAGGTCCAGCCCTGCATAGGCTCGGGCTCGGGCAAGTTGTTGACGTTAACCGAGGCGGATTGAGTCTCGCCGTCTTTGCCCTTGGCGAAGACGCGCACGTTGTCGCTGGTGGGGATGGTCTTAATGGCGGTGATGTCGTTGCTGATGATGTACTCCTTGTCCCACTCGCCATATTGCAACAGCTGTGCCATGGTCATGATGTTGTCGTGAGCCATGCCCTTGAGACCGGCGGTGGTGTAGTAGCCGCCATTCACAAAGTCGAAGGGCCCGGTCTCCGACTGACCCTTGTTGCTGAAGATGACGTTGCTGGGCTGGTTGTAGAAGTTGGGGTTGGTCCAGCGATAAACGAGGTTGCCGCTTGATGAGGTGCCCACTACATCGACCAGAGCGTCGCCGGGCCAGCCGTGTTCACTAAAGGTGTGGGTGCCGCTGTAAACCCATGCGTAGGGCGAGCCGTAGCTGTCGTTCTCGAAGTAGAAGTAGAGGCATCCACCCACAGCCACAGCGCACGATGGGATGATGTCCTGCTCGGGCTCTACATCTCCCTCAGCGGGCGTCTCCACTGCCGGCAGATACTGGGCATAGTTGGCGGTCTCGTCAGAGCCTGTTGACCAGTTGTCGTTGGCAATCGGGAACTTGATGAAGACGTCGCTGGTGGTGTTGCTCACCTCGAAGCGCTCGCTGTTGTTGTTGCCGTTGAAGAGGATAGCGCCAATGCTCTCCTTGTCAAGGAATGTGCAGTAGTACCAGCTCTGATTGTTCACTGTGGTGGTTGGGAAGCCTTCCTCGGCCCATGAGCCGGCCCAGTTCCAGAAGATGTCGCTGCCATTGCTGTAAGGATAGATCTTGAGGATGCTTGCCCACTCGGCGTTGCCGTTGTCGTACATAAACACGGTGATGGCCTTGGTGCCGGTGGTGTGCTTGCTGTCGGCGGTCACATCGATGTAGCCGGGCTGGTAGGCCTGGTTGCCGAAGTGAGCGCCGGGATAGTAGTAGAAGAAGTAGTCATGACCGTCTTGCAGGCCGTTGATGTTGGCGCACTGGTCTTTAGAGCCGGTAATGAGGAACATCAGGCCGGCAGGCACCTCGTCGAAGTGGCGCTTGTACCAGGTCTGGCCGCAGTTGGTAGCGGTCTCGGTGAGCACGTCGCCGGTGGCCTCAAACGAGGCGGTGACGGGCTCTTGGCTGGCGTTCCAGGCATAGATGTGAGGAGCGTCGGCGGTGGTCATGTTCTTCACATAGATGTTCACACCGCTGCCGTGACCGTTCTCAACATAGTAGCTGCGAGCCACTTGCTTGATCACCTCGCCGTCCTTGAGGATGCCGGCGCGCAGGTAGTGGTTGCCCGTGGTGTTGAAGGTGAGGGTGCCGCCGCTGGCGATAGTGGGGCTGCTGGCGGTGGGCTCGGTGCCGTCGGTAGTATAGACGATGGTCACGTTGCTGTTAGAGCTGGTGATGGTGGCCGTGAGGCTGCCGTCATAGCTGCCGGTGGGCTTGTCGATGTCGAGTTGTGGATTCTCGAGCATAGGCATGTAGATGGAGGTGACATCGTTGGGCTGTCCATCCTGCACGGTGTAGAACACGTCGCTGGTGATGCCGGTGATGTCGGGAGTCTGGCTGCCGTCCCAGTTGATGATGAGGCTAACGGGCACACCGGGCTTGGCGATAGACACGTGCCACCAGTTGATGCCGCCCACCATCACTTGCTCTGTGGCGTGGGTGCCACTCCACTCGCCCAGAGGCTTTTGGGTGCCGTTCTCGTCGTCGTAGTAAACATAGAAGTTGGGAGCATTGTCGTCCTTGACATAGAAGTTGATGACATCGCTCTCGCTGTCGGTCTTCACATATTTGCGGGTTACAATCGATGAAGCGGGAACATTAAAGGCACCTATCGAGACGCCCACCTTGAGCGTGGTAGTCTCGGTGAAGGTGAGGGTAGTGCTCTGGGTGATGGCAGGACTGTTAGGAGTGGGGTCGCTGCCGTTGGTAGTGTAAACGAGCTTGACGTCCTCGCTAGAGGGATATACGTTCACGTCGATCGAGCCGGCAAAGGTGGTGCTGTTGCGGTCGATAACGGGGTAGCCGTTGATGAGGTCCTGCTTGCTGTTATACTGTATCTGGCGATAGAGGCTGCTGGTGATGCTGTAGCGAGCCACGCGGTAGCCATTCTCGTCGGGGTCACTCTCCCAAACGGTGGTGAAGCCTTGTGGAGGAAGGGTGTCGCTTGAAGCGGCGTCGCCAAGCTGTAAGCACACCTGGCCGTTGGTGCCGGTGACAACCCACTGGATACCGTTGTCGCCCACGAGCTCGGCAGCCGAGCGCTCACTCTCGTTGGTGATGCCGGCGGTGCGGCGAGCCTTGATGAGGGTGACGAGGATGTCGTGCCACTCGGGGTGCATGAAGTGAGGATAGAACAAGCATGGAGTGCCAGGCATCGCCAAGATGAAGGCGTTGGCCTCGACGATGTTCTTCTCCACACGGTGCTGATAGGCCTTGCCGTTGCTCCAGTTGTAGTTAGAGCCGTCGGTGGGCAGGTCCTTGAAGGTGTCGTGGTTGTCGAGGAAGGTCACGGCATAGCGCTTGAGCACGGGGTCGCTGATGAGGCCCGAGTTGTTAAGGTAGCGGTAGTTGCCGTAGTTGAATGCCTCGCGGATGTCGCTCTGCAAGGGGAAGTCGAAGGCGGCACTCTGGTAGGTGCCCTCCATGTAGGTCTTGTGGATCCAGTTGGAGATGTCGTTTTTCGAGCCCCAATACTCGCCCACGCTGAAGGTGGGTCGCAGAGTGGTGTTATACTCGGCAAAGTGCTTCTCCTCGAAGCCCATAGCATAGTCGTAGCGGTAGCCCACATAGCCGAGGTCGTTCTTCAAGAAGTCGAGGAACTTGATGACCTTCTGCTGTGTGGCGGGGCTGTGGTGGTCGATGTCGCGAGCCCACTCGCCGTTGCCGCCGCAGTCGGCGTTGCCGGTGCCGCGTCCGCTCTCGTCGTCGTTGCACACGTCGTCGCTGGTCCAGCTGATGTATTCACCTTCGGGGCAGAAGGTGCCCTTGTAGTACTCGGTAGGGAACTCGATGGAGTACTTGTCGTCGGCCCAGGTGCCCAAGCCGCCGCGGTGGTTAGCCACCACGTCCTCGATGGCTCCGGTGCCCGCGGCCTTGTAGGCGGCGATGAGCTCACGCAGCTCAGCCTCGGTACCGAAGTAGG
>CALAVD010000397.1 GCA_937892085.1 uncultured Prevotellaceae bacterium | reverse complement strand
CGATGTCGTAGCCTGTGCCGTGGTCGGGGCTGGTGCGCACATAGGGCAGTCCGGCTGTCACGTTCACGCCGTCGTCCATAGCGATGGTCTTGAACGGAGTGAGGCCCTGGTCATGATACATTGCCAGCACCCCGTCAAACCTCTGGTACTGGTTGCTGCCGAAGAATCCGTCGGCGGGGTAAGGGCCGAAGCACAAGATTTGGTTGTCGTTGGCCTGCTGGATAGCTGGCTCGATGATTTCCTTCTCTTCGGTGCCTAAGAGTCCGTTGTCACCGCAATGCGGGTTGAGGCCGAGCACTGCGATTCGTGGTTTCTGGATGTTGAAGTCGCGCTGTAGCGAGTCGTTGAAGGTGCGCAGTTTCTCAACAATGTCATCCTTGTTGATGCTCTGCGCCACTTTTGCCACGGGTATATGTGTTGTGGCGAGCGCCACTCTTAGCTTGTCGTTGCAAAGTATCATGAGCGCCTTGTCACCGTCGCCAAGGCAGGTCTCCAGGTACTCGGTGTGACCTGGGAATGAGAACTCGTCGCTGTGGATGTTTTCTTTGCTGATAGGTGCTGTGACGAGGACGTCGATAACACCCTTCTTGAGGTCGCTCACGGCAGCCTCAAGAGCCATGAATGCTGCTTTTCCTGCCTGCTTGCCAGGCTGCCCGAGTTCGATTTTCACCTCCTCGTTGATGACCTCCACCAGATTGAGCTGGTTGTCTTTAATATACCCAGCATTGCGTGTGATGTTGAGTTGTGTCGTCTGTATTCCCAACGCTTTTCGGTGATAGTTCATGATTTTGCTTGAGCCATATACTATGGGCGTGCACAGTTCCAGGAAGTCGTTGCTTGTAAAGCATTTCAATATAACCTCATACCCCACACCATTGGTGTCGCCATGAGTGATGCCTATGCGTATTTTTCTCTCGTTATTCATTGTGTTTCAATTCGTTAGTTTGTTTGTGGCGAAAGATTTCGCTCTAAAAGTCCAAAATAATCTGCTAAATTACGTCTTTTTTGCGAAACTGGCAACACATTTTTAATATAGAGGGTCGAAAAAATGTTTTTTTGCAAAAAATGTGTAGAATAGTGGTGCGGTAGCAATTTTATTATTAATTTTGTAGTTTAAACTCCAAATGGGTAATATTGTTCACTAAAAAAGCCGGCAAAATGAGCGACAGTGTAGTTATCATACCAACCTACAACGAGAAGGAGAACATAGAGGCAATAATTAAGGCTGTTTTGGGACTTGAAGAGCAGCATCGCTTCGATGTGCTTGTGATTGACGATAACAGCCCCGACGGTACCGCGCAGATTGTGGATCACTTGATAGAGGAGATTCCTGACCGCATCAACATCGTGAAGCGCGCAGGAAAGCTCGGGCTGGGCACCGCCTATATCGCGGGCTTCAAGTGGGCATTGGAGAAGGGTTATCGCTACATCATCGAGATGGATGCCGACTTCTCGCACCGCCCCGAAGACTTGATACCGCTGCAGCGGGCGTGTGCCGAGGAAGGTGCTGACCTCTCGGTGGGCTCGCGCTACATCTCGGGCGTGAACGTGGTGAACTGGCCTATGGGCAGAGTGCTGATGAGCTATTATGCGTCGGCCTACGTGCGCCTTGTCACTGGCATGAAGGTGCGCGACACCACTGCCGGCTTTGTGTGCTACAAGCGCGAGGTGCTCGAAGCCATCAACCTCGACGCGGTGGAGTTTAAGGGCTATGCCTTCCAGATAGAGATGAAATTTACCGCCTACAAGATGGGGTTCCGCATCAAGGAGGTGCCTATCGTGTTCATCAACCGCGTGCTTGGCACGAGCAAGATGAGCGGCGGCATCTTCAGCGAGGCGCTCTTCGGCGTGGTGAAGCTGCGCTGGCAGAGCATTTTCAACAAAGACCGCTTCAAGCGGCAGACACCTGTCACACACTAAGCTGCTTCTTTTTCTAAAGCTCACGAATTAAGATAATTAAAACTAATTTTTTACTCCATTATCATAAATAATAGTTATGAAAATCGTAGTTCTTGACGGATATGTGGGAAACCCTGGCGACTTGTCGTGGGAACCACTGGAGAGATTGGGCGACGTGACTGTGTATCCCCGCAGTAAGCCTGAAGAAATTATCGAGCGCGCCTTGCCTGCCGATGTGTTGTTGACCAATAAAGTGGTCTTCGACCGTCGTCTCATCGAGGCTCTGCCTAATCTTAAATGCATTGGTGTGATAGCCACCGGGTTCAACATCGTTGACTTGGAGGCAGCCAACGAGCGTGGAATTGTAGTCACCAACGTGCCCGCATATAGTACAGCATCGGTGGCACAAGTGGCAATAGCACACCTGCTCAACATGACAACTCATGCCGAGCATTACACTCGCGAAGCCCGCGAGGGAGTGTGGAGCAGGAGCATCGACTACACCTATTGCAGCGCACCGTTCATCGAACTCGACGGGAAAACCATGGGCATTGTGGGACTTGGAAACATAGGCGGCACAGTGGCACGCATAGCCGCTGCCATGGGAATGATAGTGCTTGCTTTCACCAGCAAGCCACAAGAGGCGCTACCACCTTATGTCACTCGTGTAGAGACTCTTGATGATTTATTTAGTCAATGCGATGTCGTGAGTCTTCACTGTCCGCTCACTGCCGAGACACGAGGCATCGTCAACGCTCGCCGCTTGGCTTTGATGAAGCCCACAGCCATGATTATCAACACCAGCCGTGGGCCACTCATTGCTGAGGAAGACCTCGCCGAGGCTTTGAAAAATGGTGTGATAGCTGCTGCCGCAGTAGATGTGCTGTGCCAAGAGCCGCCGGCCGCCGACAACCCACTGCTCACCCTCGACAACTGCTACTTCACTCCACACATCGGCTGGACAAGCCCTGAGGCACGTCAGCGACTGATGGACGTGGTGGTCAACAATGTGCGCACCTTCATGGATGGTCACCCCACAAATGTGGTCAACAACCCAGCTTCACACTAAGGCTTTATTAAAAAATGCACACTAATTAAACGAATTTAAACTAATTAAAAAAGAGTCACCATATAGTGACTCTTTTTGCATTAATCTATGTATGGAACTCGATGAGGTCTTATTGATTGTTCTTTGAAATTAAAAATCAACCCAAGTTTAAGCCCTGTGGCTTTAAGATAATTGATGACTTGAGCACGATGCTCAGGAAGAACCTCTTTCACTGATTTTAGTTCAACAATTATCTTGTTGTAGCAAACGAAGTCGGCCTTATAAAACTTGTTAAGTTCTTCGCCTTTATAATAAATGTGAAGCGTCTTTTCACGTTCATAAGGAATACCTTGCTTTTGGAACTCAATTTCCAAGGCTTCC
>CALAVD010000396.1 GCA_937892085.1 uncultured Prevotellaceae bacterium | reverse complement strand
TGGCCGTCCTCTATGTGGGCGCTACCACCGAGGTGGAGATGAAAGAGAAGAAGGACCGCGTTGATGATGCTCTGAGCGCTACCCGCGCCGCAGTTGCCGAGGGTATCGTTCCCGGTGGTGGTGTGGCCTACATCCGCTGCCTCGACGTGCTCGACAAGATGGAAGGCGCCAATGCCGACGAGACCACAGGTATCCACATCGTGCGCCGCGCTATCGAGGAGCCACTGCGTCAGATTGTTGACAACGCTGGCCTTGAGGGTGCAGTTGTTGTTCAAAAGGTTCGCGAAGGCGAGGGCGACTTTGGCTACAATGCCTATACCGACCGCTATGAGAACCTCTTCGAGACAGGTGTTATCGACCCCGCTAAGGTGGCTCGTGTGGCATTGCAGAACGCAGCCTCTATCGCCGGCATGTTCCTCACCACCGAGTGCGTAATCGCCGAGAAGAAAGAGGAGAACCCGATGCCCGCCGGCAATCCCGGCATGGGAGGAATGGGTGGCATGATGTAAACTTAAATTTTCACTGATAATAAAAGCCGAAGACTCACTATCGAGCCTTCGGTTTTTTTGTGACATAGAGTAAATCTGATCTATGAAAAAGTGTAACTTAAAATAAAATAAAAAATTTGCATAAATTACTTTTTATTCGTAATTTTGCAAAACTTTTTAGTGAATGTTACACATTGTTTGTGTGGATTTACTAAAGCAATTTTTGTGGTTTTTTATATAAAATGTTGAGTGATAGTGTTATATATGTCGCTTGACGTCCCAAGAAAATGCCCTTACATCAAATAATAAATGATATACTTTATAATATTTATTAGTATTGTATTATCGTTTTTTCTGCTGAAGCTTGTAGTTCTTTTTGCATATAAGCGAAAGATTTTTGATAAGCAATCAGATCGAAAGATTCATCATGGAAACATACCGCGCGTTGGAGGTATAGCTTTTGTCCCTGCTGCACTAATTTCATTCTTGTTGGCAGTCTTAATACTAACAATCAATCCCAGTTTACAGATATTTTGCGTTAATTGCAGCTTTACAAATGAATTACTGGTAGTGACATGTTCAATTATTGTGATCTATCTGTTTGGTATTTATGACGACGTGTTAGGACTTCGATACAGAGTGAAGTTCTTATATCAAATTCTTACCGGTCTTTTTTTGTGCCTCGCAGGAATATATTTAGCCGATATCCATGGAGTGTTCAGTCTCTATGAACTACCTCCTTTATTTGGTTTCTTTGTCACAATATTTCTTTTTGTTTTAGCAATAAATGCCTTTAATTTCATTGATGGCATAGATGGCTTATTGTCGGGTATTGCAATTCTTGGCCTTGGATATTTTGCTGTTGTATTGTATAATAATGGCAATTATTTTTATCTGCTGGCAGTAGCATACCTGTGTGCCTTAGTTCCATTTTTCTGTTTCAACGTATTTGGCAAGGAGAGTAAAAGAACCAAGACGTTTATGGGCGATACTGGCTCAACAGTTCTTGGATTGTTGATGTTCGTGCTTGCCCTCTTTGTTAATAAAGATGCCAAGAGCGTGGAACTATATGACAATCCGTTTGTTTTAGGATTTGCACCATTGCTGTTGCCATTTTATGACGTTTTCAGTGTTGTGTTTTTCCGTATCCTGAATTCGGCGAACCCCTTCAAGGCCGATAACAATCATTTTCATCACAAATTGTTGAAGTTAGGATTCTCACAGCATAAAACCCTTGTGACAGAATTGGTTGTGTATGCCGTGATTACAATAGGCACTTTAATCATGTGTAAATACATAAATCTGAATATCGTTATTGGCAGTTCAATAATGCTTTGGATTTTTATAAACTACGTATTGATAAAACTGATCCAATCAAAGCGTGTCAGCCAATTGCGATAATCTTACCAAGCATTTAAGCAATGGCATGATGCTAATATTCTATTGATAATAATTTTAAAAAATAAAGCAATGAAACGTAGAATTTATTTCAATCAGTTCTTTCTGGTTTTCCTAACGGCACTTTTAATGGCCTCATGTCAGGCACCTCGTCTTGGTTACTTCCAGGATGTGGAGTCGGGGCAGGTGCAGCAGGTCCAGAGTCCCAAACATGTGACAGTTCAGCCAGGTGACAAATTGTCAATACTTGTTCAGCGGCACACCGGCAGTCATCTGATGAACCTGCTTGGCCACCTGCTCGAGCACCTTGGCATGCGCTTCGAGTTCCGCAACCTGTTCCGGTGTGGGGGTGTCGGCCTTCTTGAGGGAGAGGGCGGCGGCGTGGTCGGAACACGATGCGAGCACGGTGTCGATAAGCCCTACGATGTCCACCATATCCTTCTCCACAAACCCCCGGGAAGTCACGGCAGGCGTGCCGATGCGCACGCCGCTGGTCTGGAACGGGCTGCGGGTGTCGAAGGGGACCATGTTCTTGTTGATGGTGATATCCGCCTTC
>CALAVD010000395.1 GCA_937892085.1 uncultured Prevotellaceae bacterium | reverse complement strand
ATACTCTGAGCAATCTGAGCAAAAGAAAAACGAATTATTGCAGCAGCCACGTCCTCAAAGTCGGAGTTGCCTTTCTCTTTAGCAAACTGAGCCATTGCCTCCCAAGTGTCATGGCCCACGTAGCGGGCTATGGTGTCGAGAGTGAACTGGCGTGCCTGCTTAACGTCGGTTACCATTCCCAACAGGCGCTTAAGGGTATTAACACTGATGTTCACACCTGTCGCCTCAAGCACGTCGTAGTGCAAGTCATCGACATCGGCAGGATAGCGTATCTCACGCCCAAACCGCTGCTCAATAAGCACTTTTTCTGTGTCAGTTATCATATCAAGCGCAAAGGTAAAACTTTTTTCGCAATATATGGTTCAATGTGGGCCGCGAATTTCTCATAAACTCAAACGGATGAAACGGATGAACCGTTTCTGCCTCTTTTACCCTAATTTTGCAATCGACTTAAAAAAACAGCTCACAGGTGTTGCACATAAAAAAAACTTTCTTTAAATTTGCAACCGCAATGGCTTGACACTTCGTGTGACGCCTTGCATGACATATTTTTAAGGAAGCGTTTTTAGCTTTCGCCTTGCTTGTGAATCTGGACAATTCATCAAGAGGTCAAGGGGAGAACATAGCAACGCAATCCTTTGGTTTGATTCTACGAGCACGCCTCGAGCGCGCATCATAGTTTCACTAAAGGTGTGAGCTGTTTTCAATTTATCTTGACCTCGGGCAGTCCAGAGCCCACAAGCAGGAGAAAAACGAAACAGACTCACGCTTTTTTTGTGTTTACACATTAATTTAATGCGCACAATCACTTTAGACACAAGGATTTAAGACAAAAGAACATAAGAAGCATAATTTAATATAATATCAACTAATATGAAAAAATATCTTATCTACTTACTTGTATTATTGTCAATCTTCACATTCACATCTTGTGGCGACGACGAGCCATCAGGCGGCAACGGCGACTTAATAGGCACTTGGCAAGAAGATGATGAGTTTACCAATGTGTTCAACGATGTGTTTGATTACGACACCTATCATTTCATTCAGTTCAGAAAAGACGGTACTTATATCGAGATAGATGTTTTTGATGAGGTGGAGGTAATGAAGGGCACATGGACTCGAAAGGGCGACAAAATTCTTGCCACAAACGAACATGCCTCATCAAGCATTACTATTGTCTCGATAACAAAAAACACACTTGTCACTTCAGCGTTTGGCATTGAGCAAACCTACAAGCGGGTGAGCGACAGCACCATCGATAAATACTTGAGAAATTAACTACAAACCATTTATCGACCAAATAAAACAATTTCATCATGAATGATTCACAACTTATTTCCTGTGAGTGGTGCCACAATGAACAACCTGCCTACTCTAATTGGTACATCTGCAACAACTGCGGCTTCCGCGTGTGCAGCCAGTGCACAAACAAACACTATGGTCCCTACAAGAAGTCTCCCGACGGCAGCGGACAATGCAGCCACTGCAGCCGGACCAAATGATAGCAGCTACCTACAAGAACGGACAAGCAGTACGCCGCCCCTAAAAATCACAAAAGAGTTTTTTTAAACCAATAAAACAAATTCATCTTAAATGATGGCGATTATATCTCGCTAATAATAAAAAATACAACAATCAAAAAGCTCAAATCATTATGAAACTATCATTTAAAAAAGTATCACTTGTTTTAGTAATGTCATTAACCTGTTCGCCACTTATTTTTGCGCAAGTTACCACAACCGTTTGCCGCCACTGCGGTAACTATA
>CALAVD010000394.1 GCA_937892085.1 uncultured Prevotellaceae bacterium | reverse complement strand
CTTGAGCCTGTTGTTACCGATAATTTCATTGAATTTGTTGGTGTAAACAACTCTGGCAACTATAAGTTTACTCTTAACACCTACGAGTGGCTAGAAGATCGCGGTCCACAATTCCAGCTCACTATTGAGCCTATCGACCCAGCACAACCAGCATTCTTCTCGGCTGCAGACCTCAACGATCCCAACTATTGGGAACCCATGTTCAAGCGCGTAACACAGCAAATGGCTGGGGAGGAGATGACTGCCCAAGATAACATCAAGCGCTTATATCTTGGCGATGTGCAACTTCTTGAGAACCAGTTTTCCGACTACAACGAACTCCACATTGTTGGCTTCGATCTCAAGAAAGACTATACACTTCCTGCAGGTTGTTTACTCAATGCCGGTGAGCACATGGATGAGATGGATGTGAAATGTGAAGGCACTATGACATTGGAGCCCAACTCATTGCCAGCCAACAAAGCATTTGTGGTTAAGGTTTATACCCAAGAGATTTATAATGTTTGGAACACCTACAAGCAGATCTACAACTGCCAGTACATTCTTAATCTCAACACTGTTGTTCCTGGTGATGTGAATGGTGATGGCAACATTACTGCTGCCGACGTTACCGCACTCTACGACGTGATGCTCAACAATGACTATACCAACGCCAAGAATTGGGACCAGAACGGTGATGGCGAAATCACATCTGCCGATATCACCGCTGTTTACGACGTCCTGTTAGGCAACTAAAGCATCAACCACATTCCCAACGCATCAATCAAGGGCGTGCCTCATGCTAACAGGCACGCCCTTGATTCTTTTTTATCGTTTTTGCCTTGTGAGAGCTACATCGCGGCAACTAATAAATCTGCTCAACAATCCATTTTGAAACATGTCACAAAAGCCCAAAAATCAAAAAAATCAAAAAAAATGTCATAATAGAGATAAAAAACCATTATAAATTGTAGGATTTTAAGAATTTTTCCTTACATTTGCACATAATTTTGAGTCCTGACTACCTGTAGGGATAGTGATTCTATACATTAACAACCTAAGTACTAATCAATTAGAGTATTCATTTTAAACAACAAGGAAATTATGGCAACTCCAAAACTTGACGATCTTGACTACAAAATCCTGAACATGCTATCGAGTGATGCACGCAAGCCTTATCTTGAAATAGCCCGAGAATGCAACGTCTCGGGAGCTGCAATCCACCAAAGAATTCAAAAGCTCAATTCTATGGGGGTTATTAAAGGTTCGATTTCCCTCATCAATCCCGTGATGGTAGGATATGACACTTGCGCTTATGTAGGCATTTTCCTTAACGACTCTTCAAAGTTTGAGAGCGTTGTTGAGCACCTGAAAGAAATGCCCGAAGTAGTGGAATGTTATTTCACCACTGGTAAGTATGATATGTTTGTGAAGCTCTATGCCCACAACAACGACCATCTGCTCAAGCTCATCCACGACAAGTTCCTGCAACTGGGGTTGGGGCGCACCGAGACACTTATCACTTTCAAAGAAGTGTTCAAGCGACAGATTCCTATCACAAAACCTATAAAGAAGTGACCTGTCATAACACATGATCAACTATCACGAAACCCTGTGCCATGCCATTGAAATGGCAAAGACGGCAGGGGAGATTCAACTTAAGCTTTTCAGGTCTAAAGAGCTGAATATAGCCACAAAGCAAAACGACTTTGACGTGGTGACCACTGCCGACAAAGCCAGTGAACAAGCGATTGTTGAGCGTATTAACGAAATCTATCCCGACCACTCGATTCTTACCGAGGAGTCGGGATTATCTTTGCACGGAGATTCTGAGTGGGAGTGGGTTATCGACCCACTGGACGGCACCACCAACTACAGCGCCGGACTGCCGTGGTTTAACGTGTCGATTGGTGTCAAGCATCAGGGCGAAACGGTGGCAGGAGTGGTCTTTGCACCACGGTTAGGAGAGCTGTTCACTGCCGTGAAAGACGGAGGAGCCACCCTCAATGGCGCACCCATTTATCCCAGCGAGACCCCTACCCTCGCCAAAGCCGTTGTCGCAACCGGGTTCCCCTACGACAAAGCCGTGAACCCCGACAACAACCTCGACAACTTCAAGCGCATCATGCCGGTAGTGCGAGGACTCAGGAGGCTTGGCTCGGCGGCCCTTGACATCTGCTATGTGGCTGCGGGTTTTCTTGACGCCTACTGGGAGATGAACCTCAACGAGTGGGATGTGTGCGCGGCAATGCTCATCGCTCACGAGGCAGGAGCATGGGCCGAGCGCTTCCGCCCCGACCGCAACTGGAGCATCCTGGCATCAAACCCCACCCTCGCCCCAGCCATCCTCCAAGAGCTCAACCTTACGCCCAATGCTCTTTAGAGCCTCCGCTATAATCCGAGCAGAATATTATACACGTATGTCACGTCGCCACTGGTGATGTCGCCGTCGCCATTCACGTCGCCATTTATGATGTGGCTGGTGTCGCCATTGAGCAAGTAATCATATAGAGCGGTGACATCGGCACTCGTTACTGTACCGTCATTGTTGACATCGCCTGCCACGCCGCTCAGGTTGTATTCTAACACCGTCACCTCCACATTTCGCACCGAGAAGCGCGACGAGATATTAGCGTCCCAGCAAGCAAACCGCAACCTCAATGGCGCTGAGGCATCCTCGCTGATGTCAAGATACACTTGAAAATTGCGGTCAAACTCTTTTGTTGTAAACGTGTGTTTCACCTCTTTCACCACTGAGTCGTTGCCGTTGAGCACCTGAACCGAAATCTTACCCTTCGAGTTGCTATAATCCGGCTGATCATATCCTTTATTGCGACCGGTGACATCCACCATGATAATCTTCACACTTGGCGCCGTGAACTCAGGAGAAATCAGTGCATAATCCTCAAAAAGGCTGATTAAGTCTTGACCAATAGTGCTATTACTGATCTCTGTGCTGCTCTGAGTATAAATCCATCCGTCGAATTTATTCTTACCAAACTCGAGCAACACATTGGCAGCATTGGAGGCAAATATCGACAACACAAAAAGCAATAGCAATGTTCTACGTTTCATAGCAATGTTTTAATATTTGTGTTTGTGCAAAATTCCACAATCATGTGAACTGAACAAATCTCTATTTAAAAAAAGGTTCCCAAATGAATAATTTTGACACACCTAAATTATTTTAAAATTAGCGTATTATCTTTGTAGCTACTTGCGAGCCGTCGCTGTAACGCATCACCACGATGTTGATGCCATCAAATGGGTTGCTGCTTGCCACACCGGCCACATTATAATAGGTGCGCGATACCTCTTGCTTGTCACCAACTACACTGCTGATGGCAGTGGGCTCCGAATATTTGAGCAGTGGAGCGATAGCCATCGACAAGGGATCGTCGGTGTTCTGATACCACGTGCCTGTCTCAAGATAGTTGTAGTTGGCGTCCTCGTCATAGACGAAATGATAGGCTGTGCATTTCTCGCCCTCACCACGGCGACACAGCAAGATAGCGATGTCGTCACCGTTGTTGTTGGGGAATGGACCCACCATAGCAAAGAACTCGGTGCCGGCTTTCACCTCCACGGGTGTGCTGAACACAAACTCGGTGGCGTTGACGGTAGTGGGGTCGTAGGCAAGTTCGCTCGCCTTGAGGCTTGTGCTGCCCAACACCTCACCGGGCATGCCATCATCGCCGGCGGCGACAATCTTCACCTCGATATCGGCATCGGTCGTTGCGGCAGTAGTCTTGCCAAAGTAGATATTCACCTTGCTGATGGTGGCATCGGCAAGAGGAGCGTCGAAGTGCTCGGCAAACTCGCCAATCCCGAGCCAGTTGGTGCCGGCATAGTTGCCATACCAGCCCATTTCCATCATCATCAAGTCGCTGTTCTCCTCGGGGGCGATGTTCCAGATTTCGCGCAGCGGCCACTGGCCGTGGACGCGGAACAGGGGGATGAACGCCCCGAACTGGCTCCAGCGCGTCTGCAGCTCGCGCCACTCGCGCAGGTCTTCGTTCTCGATGCCCGTCTTCTCGTACTCGCCCTGGGCCTTCATGTAACGGTTCTCGACGCAGAAGCCGCCCTGGTCCATGCCCCAGAAGGGAAGTCCGGACATGGA
>CALAVD010000393.1 GCA_937892085.1 uncultured Prevotellaceae bacterium | reverse complement strand
TTTCTATTGAGCATGTCAAAGGATATACTAAAGTGGAAATCACTAACCCGTGGGATACCACCACTCTGCTTCACACCTATATCCTGGTGCCTCGCGACAGCGTGTTGCCTAATGACCTGCCCGAGGGCACTGTGGTGAGAACGCCTGTCCAAAATGTGCTGGTATATTCTTCGGTACACTCCAGTGTGATAAAGGAGCTTGGTTCGCCACAGTCCATTAAAGGTGTGTGTGACGCACAGTATTTCAATGACGAGATGATTTCTAAAGGTCTCGCCGATGGCACTATCATCGACTGCGGAAACTCCATGCAACCCACCATCGAGAAGGTGATACAGATGAATCCCGACGCCATCTTGCTCTCACCATACCAGAAAGCCGACTATGGCAAGATTAAGGATCTCAAAATCCCTATCATCGAATGTGCCGACTATATGGAGTTCACGCCTCTGGGCAGGGCAGAATGGATAAAATTCTATCGCCGATTACAATAACGTGAAAGAGATGGTGTCGAGCAAGAAGCTGAGTAAGCCAGTGGTGCTTACCGAGAACGTGATTAGCGGCATCTGGAACGTGCCTGGCGGACAGAGCTATATGGCACAGTTCATCAAGGATGCCGGTGGCGACTATCCGTGGGCCGATGACAAAAACACCGGTTCGCTCACTCTCGACTTCAACCAAGTGCTCATTAAAGCACAAGATGCCGACATCTGGCTCATTAAATCGCCAGCCATCCGTACCCTCAGCGACCTGAAAGGTTCTTACGCCCTCAATGCTAAGTTCAAAGCTTATCAGACGGGAAACGTGTATGTTTGCGATACCAATACCAGTCACTTCTTCGACCGTTTCCCCTTCCATCCCGAGGTGCTACTGATGGAATATTTCAAGATTTTCCATCCCGATCAGGAGATTGACTATCAGTTGCAGTTCTTCAACAAAATCACTCAATAATTAGCTCTCACGCGCATAATGGCAAACATAGGTTCTCATAGGTTCTCGGTTGTCACCATCGTGCTCATAACGGCGTTATTGCTGCTCGTTGTGGCCTGCCTGCTCTTTGGCTCGGTGCATATCGACGCAAGCGTTGTTTTCTCAATCTTAATGGGTAACGACAGCGGCAACGAGGCTCTAAACACGATTGTAAAGGAATCGCGCGTGCCAATGGTGCTGACGGCAATTCTTGCTGGTGCAGCGCTGAGCGTGAGCGGATTGCTGTTGCAGACCACCTTCAACAACCCGTTGGCAGGCCCGTCTATATTAGGTGTCTCGACTGGTGCAGGCCTCGGCGTGGCAATCGTGATGCTCGCTATGGGTGGCACGATAGGTGGCGTGATGGGAAACTCGATTGGCGGCTACATGGCAACATTGCTCGCCGCTATCCTTGGCGCAGGTGTAGTGCTCGTTATCCTGATGGTGTTTGCGTCGATAGTGAAAAGCTCGACAATGCTCTTGATAATGGGTATATTAGTGAGTTACTTGGCATCGAGCGTGATTTCACTGCTCAACTCGGTAGCAACCGAGCAAGGTCTTCAGAGCTATGTGTATTGGGGCTTCGGAAACTTCACCGGCGTGTCGCTCGATCAGATGCCAGTTTTTGCCATTGTGATTGTGGTGTCGCTCGTGGCGGCGATGCTGATGATAAAGCCCCTTAACGCCTTGCTGTTAGGCACACGCTATGCTCAGAACTTGGGCGTTAACACTCACCGCACGCGCAACTTGCTGCTGCTCATCACTGGCGTGCTCACTGCCGTAGTCACCGCATTTTGCGGTCCCATCGGTTTCTTGGGGCTTGTGGTGCCACACATCGCACGCCTTGCCCTCAACACAAGCGACCACTCTCGTCTGCTGCCGGTTACCATACTGGCGGGAGCCACTATAGCCCTGCTATGCTCTCTCTTGAGTGTGACATCTCCTCATGGCATCATTCCCATCAATGCCATTACGCCTATCATAGGTGTACCTATCATCATTTATATCATCATCAACCGTCGCAAGATTAACTATTTCAACTGAATGGCGAATTTCACAAATTTAATGAAACATGGCAATACTTCAAACTCATGAAATGGCTGTAGGGTTTGTACAAGGCAGCAGACGCACCACTTTGCTCAAAGGACTGAATTTGAGTCTTGAGCAAGGGTCATTAGTCGCACTGTTGGGACGCAATGGCGCCGGCAAGTCAACCCTTATCAGAGCCATCACCTGCGACAATGCACCCATTGAGGGTCGAGTGGAAATTGGTGGCAAACCATCTCAGGAGATTACCAAGCATCAGCTCTCACGGCTTGTGTCACTGGTTGCCACCGAGCGCATCATGGGTGGAGCGTTCACCATCAGCGAACTGGTGGCTCTTGGTCGCCAGCCTCACACGGGCTTTTTAGGACGGCTGAGCAAGCACGATAAAGAAGTGGTGGCGCAATGCCTTGAGGCAGTGGGTATATCGCACAAGGCGCAGCAGCACGTGGCGAGCCTCAGCGATGGCGAGCGCCAAAAGGCGATGATAGCCAAGGCTCTGGCGCAAGAGACGCCAATCATCGTGCTCGATGAGCCAACGGCTTTTCTCGACGTGGCAAGCCGCATCGAGACGATGCAGTTGCTTCACAAGTTGGCGCACGAGCAACATAAGGCTGTATTGCTTTCAAGCCACGACATCTCACAATCGCTGCTGCTTGCCGATGAGCTTTGGGTTATCACCAGCGACCACGAGGTGGTTACAGGCACTACCGAGCAGGTGGTGATGAGTGGCGCTATGGACCGCGTGTTTGGCGACACGTCTATTTTCTTTAACGGCAACATCTGCGACTATGAGGCGCATTTGCCCACCATTGCCACCGTGAGGCTTCATTGCGAGGATGATAACTTGGCACGATGCATCACCAATGCCATGCTGCGAAATGGTATTGCCGTTGACCAATCCAGTGATGTGTCAATCAAGGTTGATGATGTGGAACACATTGTTTTGCCCGATGGCAAAATTGTGAGTAGCGTGAAAGAAGTTGTGGCTTTTTTCAATAATTAGAATATTAATACGTTTATATTTATACTATGATTGATAAAGTTAATGTGAAAATAGTGAATGAGAGTCCCAATGCACTGCCTGCCTACAGCACAGAGCAGAGTGCCGGCATGGACCTCAGAGCGTGGCTCAATGAACCAGTGGTA
>CALAVD010000392.1 GCA_937892085.1 uncultured Prevotellaceae bacterium | reverse complement strand
GACATTGCCCTGCCACTTGTTTTGTCAACAATCACAACTATGTCGCCAGTAGAAAGACTACCTGCAGCAGTTTCTTGCCAGGTCTCTGCCCACCCTATGCCTATTGAAAGGATGAACATGATTAAAAATGTCAGTAATTTCTTCATAAACACGATGATTTGAAAAGTTATTGAAAAGATTAGTAGTATTATTCTGTGGTAAGCAATAATGTGTGGCAAAAATAATGAAAAATTTATAACTATGAAAAGATTATCCTTTCTTTTTTCTCTATTGTTGATAAGTTTTTACAGTCCTACGAGATAAATCTCGCACTACACAACACTACCGCAGCCGTCCTTGAGGTGTTGTTGCCGTCTTCTTGCCGGCAATTCTCGCTACAGCTCCCTCGCCATCATTCAAGCCAGCCACCAGCAATAGTTCATGGCTGCAACAAGCCTCCATGGTCATGTAATGTCGTGTAGTGCGAGATTTATCTCGTTCGGTGCTTGCACTATGGTTTATTTTTAGTAATTTTGCGGCATGGAGAACGACCGAGACAGCAAAAGACGGGCATGGTGGAATCGGCAGAAGAATCCGCCGCCATTCAACCCTTCGGGCCACCGTCGCATGGCCGGCCACGACTATCGTGGCTGTTACATCTACATGATAACGCTCGAGGTCAAAGACCGCAAGCCCTTGTTAGGCACCTTGCGCAACAGCGACAATTCACATCCAAATCCCTGGATTGATTTTTCTCCAGCAGGTCATGAAGTGTTCAAGTTGTGGCACAAAATACCCGACTATCACCCTGAAATCAAAATGCTAAGGGTGTGCATCATGCCCGACCACCTGCACGGCATCTTGCAAGTGACAAAACCTCTCTCTTGTCACCTGGGAAATGTCATCAACGGGTTCAAAAAGGGCTGCAACGACGTGACCCGCAACACCCTTGGCGACGTGCTGTGGGATACTGGATATCACGACCGCATCCTCAGCAGCAAGGGACAGCTTGATGCGATGTTTAAATATGTTGACGACAACCCTCGCAGGTTATGGATAAAACGCAATCATCCAGAATATTTCACTGTGCACCAAGACATTAACATTGGGAATAGACAGGTCTCGATTGCCGGCAATTATTTTCTGCTCAAATACCCGCTAAAAACCGCCGTCATCTGCTCTCGCAGCATGAGTAGTGACGACATAGAAAAATCTATTTTCAAACATCTTGTGCTTGCACAACGCGGGCATGTGCTTGTGTCGCCATGCATAAGTCCTGGAGAGAAACGCATAATGCGTGCCGCTTTTGATGCGGGATTTCCTCAAATCGTCCTGCTCGAGAACGGGTTTTCAAAAGTGTGGAAACCCAGCGGAGCGCAATTTGACGCTTGTGCCAGAGGGCAAGTGCTCTTCGTTGCACCATGGGAGCATCACAGCCAGCGCACAACTATCACTCGTGAGCAATGCCTGGAGCTAAATGAAATGGCCCGTGAGATTACGACTATGATCACGATAGATTAAACATCTAAAAACAACAACTTTCTTGGTCGTTTGGCTAAAAGGCACTACCTTTGTGCTTGATTTATAAAAAAAACTCATGGCAACGAAGAATCAAGTTATACAATGGATGAAATGGGGTGCATGGCTCATCACAGTGGCAATAGTCGTCTTTTTCCTGAGTAAGAATAACGAGGGAGAGGCTGAGGGCGACGAGCAAGGCAAGGCAGCAGTAGAGCAGTCACAGACTCTCGCCAGCACTGAGCAGAACACATCGCTGGAGACCTCGCAAGAGCAGAACCTCGAGAGCGTGGTGATGCCGCGGGGCGTGAGCAATACCGTGGTGAAATACAAGGGCTACACCTCATATTTCAACAAAAACCTGCACATCCCAAACTGCGTGGTGTATGAGATCACCGACAGCGAAGCCAAGGGACGACTGGAGCGAGAAGGCAACTTCGAACGCGACAATAAGGTAGCTGGATGCCCCAACTGGTGGGACTACCGCGACTCGGGCTACGACCGTGGTCACATGGCTCCCGCTGGCGACATGAAATGGGACGAGCAAGCTATGAACGAGACGTTCTACCTCACCAACATCTGTCCTCAAGACAATGCTCTGAACGTGGGAATGTGGAACGACATAGAACTGAAAGTGCGTGAATGGGCACGCCGCGACAAGACCCTGATAGTCATCACCGGGCCTATTGTCGAGAATAAGCCCGAGACCATTGGGCAAGATGTGGATATTGCGGTGCCCCAGGCGTTCTTCAAGGTGGTGCTCTCCACCAAGACTTCCCCTATGAAAGCCATAGCGTTCATCTGCCCCAATCGCCCTTGCGGAGGGTCGCTCAAGAGCTATGCCGTGAGTGTTGACGAAGTGGAGAGGCGCACGGGCATGAATTTCTTCAACTCCCTTCCCGACGATGTGGAAAACCGCCTGGAATCGACATGCAACATCAACCAATGGCTAAACCGATAATGTTTTGGCATCATTTTTGCTATGGGCATGGGTAAAACACACTAAAAAATGTCTATTATGAAAATGGGGTTTAGCAAAGCATTATGTGCGATGGTTGCCATTGCAGTGGTTGCGGGCACTACACTCAGCGTCAACGCCAAGCGCAAGAAGCATAACACCAAGAGAGAAAATCGCACCGAGCGGCTTGACCGCGCGTCGGGCAACATGCGAAGTCTTACCGACGTGAAAATAAACCCGAAATACCGCAACACCACAAAGCGCTACGAGGCCATGACGGTGAATTTCAACACCGCCTACCGCGTGCCTAACTGCGTGAGCTATGTGCTCACCGCCGACATGGTGAAAATCACCGACGGACCCAACGCCGAGCTGCGCCGCAACTATAAGTTCAACCGCGACGCGTCGGTGGCTGGATGCCCCGAGTGGTGGGAGTATAAGCAGAGCGGATATGACCGCGGCCACATGGCACCAGCCAACGACATGCGCTGGAGCCGCCAGTCGATGAGCGACTGCTTCTTGATGACCAACATCTGCCCGCAAGACCACGACCTGAACGGCGGCAGTTGGAACAAGTTAGAGCTGAAAATCCACGCTTGGGCAAAAAGCTGCGGCACCATCGTCATTGCCACCGGACCCATCTTCAACGGCAGCAGCAACCGCATCGGCAAGGACAACAACATCGTGGTGCCAAGCGGGTTCTACAAGGTGGTGCTCGACCCGAGCCGCAACCGTGCCATAGGCTTCATCTACGACAACCACGAGGGTGGCGGCGGAGTGAAACGCCACGCCTGCTCGGTCGATGAGGTGGAACTCGTCACAGGCCACGACTTCTTCAGCGCCCTCCCCGACAATGTGGAGCGCCAAGTGGAAGGCACCTACAACTTTGAGCAATGGAATTAAGCGCATTGCGCAAAGATCGGAGGTCGGAGATTGGAGGGTCAAAAAACTATGAACTATGAACTATAAACTATGGGCTATTTGGACACAATTTGCGCAGTATCTACCCCCCACGGCATGGGAGGCATAGCAGTGATAAGGGTGAGCGGTGACAATGCCATCGGCATAGTGCAGCAGCGCTGGCAAGGCAAAGCAATCGCCGAGATGACGAGCCACACGGCACACCTTGGGCACATCGTCGATTCACGTGGAGAAATCCTCGACGAGGCGGTGCTCACGCTCTTCCGCGCTCCTAACTCGTTCACCGGCGAAGATGTGGTAGAAATCTCTTGCCACGGCTCGATGTGGATTCAGCAGCAAGTGGTTGCCGCGCTTATAGATGCCGGATGCCGCGCCGCCACGGGCGGTGAGTTCACGCAACGCGCCTTCGCCAACGGCAAGATGGACCTCTCGCAGGCCGAGGCTATTGCCGACGTGATAGCCTCTCAGTCGCGAGCCTCACACCATGTGGCGATGAACCAGATGCGTGGAGCCTTCAGCCGCCAGCTCACCACCCTGCGCTCACAGCTGTTGCAATTTGTGTCGCTAATTGAACTCGAACTCGACTTCAGCGAGGAAGACGTGACCTTTGCCGACCGTGAGCGACTCACAACATTGGCAACAAATATAAAGAATGTCATCGACTCACTGGCACACTCCTATCAAGCTGGCAACGCCATCAAGAACGGTCTGCCGGTGGCTATCGTGGGACCCACCAACGCCGGGAAATCTACCCTGCTCAACACCCTGCTCGGCGATGACCGCGCCCTCGTGAGCGACATCAGGGGCACTACTCGCGACGTGATTGAAGACACCGTGGTGATGGGTGGCACGTTACTGAGGTTCATCGACACAGCAGGCATTCGCGAGTCGCATGATGTGATAGAGAGCATGGGCATTGAGCGCTCGTTCAAGAAGATGGACGAGGCGCGCATCGTGCTGTGGGTAATCGACGCCACCGCTCCAGTTGCCGAAATCGATGACTTCTACTCACAAATCAAGGAGCACTGCCACGACAAGGCGGTGATAGCCGTCGTGAACAAGATTGACGCCGGCGACACACAACCCATTGTTGAGAAACTAAAAGGAATTGATGTGAAGGTCGCTGAAATCTCAGCGCGTGAAACCACTGGAATCGAGCAGCTTAAGAACGACATCATTACTGCCGCCGCACTACCCCAAGTCACCGACGAAAACGCCGTCATCGTCACCAACGCACGCCACTACCATGCCTTAGTGCGCGCCGGCAAAGCCATCGACCGCACACTACAGGGACTCTCCACCGCACTCAGCGGAGACCTCCTGAGCCAAGACATACGCGAGTGTATGCACTACTTAGGTGAAATCACCGGCGAAATCTCCACCGACGACATCCTCGGCGAAATCTTCGCCCACTTCTGCGTGGGAAAGTGAACATTCTGCATCGGAAAGTGAACGAGCGCACACCTATAACATATAAATAGCATAGTAGCGACATATAAACGGCGAAATAACAGCTACAACACCAAAATCATTTTTTTGGTGTTGTTTGCAAAATCCCTTAGTAATTGACCCCCAGCGTTCAGTCCAAATTGACCCCCTATGTGAGGTCAGTGTGTTTTGTCGTTTTTCTGTGTGACACAGATGACATTTGACGTGCCATTTTATGCTGGTTATTAAATATTGTTGATTATACAAATTTAACACTTTATTTTATTCTGCGCAACTTTCTCATGGACTCTCCTTTGAGCTCGATTCTTATGGCTGCGTGAACAATCCTGTCGAGTATTGCGTCGGCGATGGTGGTCTCTCCGATTACATCATACCAGTTCTCCACGGGTATCTGCGAGCAGATCAGCGTCGAGTGTCTGTCGTGCCTGTCCTCGATTATGTCCATGAGGAAAGCCCTCCCTGGGGCGTCCATCGGCTGAAGCCCGAAGTCGTCAAGAATGAGCAGCTGCGCTTTCTCTATTCTTTTCAGGTCCGATATGATGGTGCCCTTGGCTTTTGCCATCTTGAGCTGCGAGAGCAGTTTTGAAGTGTTGGCGTATAGTACTCTCATCCCGTTCTGGCAGGCCCTGTAGCCCAATGCCGTGGCGATGTAGCTCTTGCCCGTTCCTGTGCTTCCTGTCACGAACAGGTCTTTGTGCTCCTTGACGAAAGTGAGTTCCGCGAGTCTCTCTATCTGGTTGCGGTCGATGCCGCGCTCGCTGCGGTAGTCAATCTCCTCTATGGTGGCGTTGTAGCGGAACGCGGCCTGCTTTGTGAGCCTTTTGATAGTCCTGTTGCACCGCTCGTCCCATTCGTTTGACACCAGCCATGCGATGAACTGGTCGTTGGTCATCGTCTCCGAGCGCAGGCTGCTGATGCTGGATTTGAAAGCGCTGTACATGCCGTTGAGGCGCATTGAGCGCATCCTCTCGAGTGTCTGTTGGTTTAATTCCATGTTGTTTTGTTTTTAGTGTTCATAGATTCTTGTTATTTGAAGTAGTGCTTGCCTCTTATGTTGCCGTGTTCCGGCAGTCTTGTGTTCTGGGCATCGTCTGTGTCTTCAGGCGGAAGGGTGTCCTGGCCGTTGCGTATGATGTCGTTTATGGCCATATAGTTGAACATCCCGAAGCTTGCGGCGAGCCGGCAGGCGTTTATCAGCCGTTGGCGACCGACGCGCTTGGCGAACGAGAGTATGCCTGAACAGGACTTATAGGCCTGCTCCGGGTGCTGTTTCTTCTCGATGACGCTGCAGATGTAGTCGGCCACCGACTCGTCGATCTCGCGTGCCTGCCTGATGAATGCCTCTGTTGACCATTCTGTGGCTATGCGGCAGTTCGATGCCAGATGCTCAGGGACTGTCGTGTAGCCATATTCACGGTAACTGCGTGTGTGGGAGGCCACTTTCTCGTATCCTGAATAGATGTCCACTGTGTTGCTGTCATACATCACGTTCACTTTCTTGCCTATATGGATGTATGGCACGCTGTAGTAATGGCGCTCAAGGTAGATGTAGCCGTTCTTCTGCACAGTGCACTGCTTGCGTTGGCGCAGCTCGAACAATGTGGCGGGCAGAGGGCGCATGAACTCCCTCTCGATCTCCTCGTACTGCGCTCTGCGGCTCTGTCTGTGCCCGCCGTTCATTGGCGCGTTGTTGTGGGACTCAAGCGCCGTGCGTATAGCAGCGTTCAGAGCCGCCAGCGATGTTGGGTGCATGTCCTCCACTGATGGGTATATGTTCTTATACACCAGCCTTACAGCGCTCTCTACAAGCGCCTTGTCGCGCGGCTTGCGCACACGGGCAGGTATCACGACGCAGCCGTAATGCTCGGCAAACGCCGCAAAATCCTCGTTAAGTTCAGCCTCGTAACGGCTGGGACGCTTGACGGCCGCCTTCAGGTTGTCGGGGACAATCACCGCGGGAGCGCCGCCATAGAACAGCAGCGCGTTCTGGCAGCACCTGATGAAGTCCTCTTTCTTCTGTGAGGCGACCGCCTCGACATATGTCAGCTGGCTGCACGGTAGGATGGACACGAACACATCCACAGGCGACAATTCCCCTGTCTCGGTGTCAACTATTGACAGTTTGTCGCCGGCGAAGTCCACATACATCTTGTCGCCTGCCTTATGCTCGAGGTGCGCTACGGGGCGACTTACGGCCATGTATGTGGCGAGCAGATTGTTGAAACGGGTGCGCCCATAGCCGTCGGGATGGTCTCGCTGGTATTCCTCAAACAGTTTCTTTTTTGTCACACGCTTTTTCTTCAGCCGGCGACTATACTCCGGCAACAACGACTCCAGTTCCAGTCTGCGTTCTGATACTTTCTCTTTGCGGGGCTCTCCTGTTATTAGTTCATTTAGCCTGGAGTCGTCCAAGGCAACCAGTTCGCCGATTGTCTGGGGCAGTTGCTCCGCCTTACGGAGGTATTTCTTTACCGTGTTGCGGGCTATTCCCAGCATGTTGCTGATGCTTTTGGTTCCATAACCTGCCGCGTAACAACGCAGCACTTCTTTCACTCTGTTCATTTGAATCCGTTTATTTGGCATAAAATAGCACTTTTATTAACTGTTTTTATTTATTAAAGAATCCTCAATTTTGACCACTATATAATTTTAGTTGGAAGTGGCTGAAAATGCGGTCGATATCTTCGGATGTCGGCCGCATTTGCTGCGTTGCAAGGGCTTTTGGCATCGAAAACGGAGGAAATTTAAATTTTCTTGAAAATTTTTGCTTCTTTTTGTTGCTAATTCAATTTTTATTTGTACCTTTGCATAGCGTATATACGCTATATATCAATTTATCAAAAGAAGGAGAACAACATGCCGGTTCCAGCAGAGATTTTGGCGGTCGAAAGGCCCAAGAACACGAGAGTGAAGAAGTCGGGTGACAGATACTTAGTCATCAAGCGCACGTGCAAGCGTGTCGGAGGTCGCAACGTTCCTGTTGAGCTTGGGACGATTGGTGAGATTGTAAACGGGAAGTACGTCGAGAAGCGTGCTGCTCCGCGTTCGAAGGAGATAGAGATCAAAGATTACGGCGAGGTGGTGCTTAATGACAAGTGCACCGGTGACTTGCTGCAGGAGCTCGCCAACGTGTGGGACATTGCGGACGCCAAGCGTCTGCTGGTCATCGCCTTGCTGCGCTCGTCCTACGGCGACATGCGCAACCGCGATTTGGAGATGCGTTATCAGACATCGTTCCTGAGCGAGATGTACCCCGGCGTGGCTCTGTCGGAGAATGCGGTGAGCTCGTTCCTGAGCGGAATAGGAGCCGCCTACTCGCTGATTGTGGAGTTCATGCGCAACCGCATCGCGGCCTTCGCCGGCGGCAAGATGGTGGTTGACGGGATGTTGAAGGACTACAACTCGGAGACGAGCTCGTTCTCGGAGTTCTCCCGCAAGGCGATGAAAAAAGGCAGCCGCGACGTGAGCCTGATGTACGCTTTCGACCCCGTGTCGAAGGAGCCGATAGCGGTCAAGCCGTATCAAGGCAACATGCTCGACAGCACCGCCATCGAGGACTTTATCGAGGAGTACGCCATCAAGCGGGCGCTGATGATTTTCGACAAAGGTTTCCACAACGACGCTTACTTCGAGAAAGCGGAAAAGCGTGAGGGCTTGTCATGCATCATCCCGCTCAAAAGCAACTCAAAACTTATCGCCAACTATGAGCTTGACGACCCTGCCGAGAAACTCAAGGGTTACGACAAGAGCACAGTGCTATACAAAAAGGTGCGCATGAAGAGCGGTAAGTGGCTCTACGCCTACCGTGACACGCGAACAGCTTTCGAGCAGGAGACGGGATATATCGAGCGGGCAGCGAAGAAGAAAGGCGGCATGGACTCGGCAAAATACCTCGAAAAGAAGAGACGTTTCGGACTCATCGTCTTTCAATGCAAGGACAATCTTGACCCGTTGCTGGTATATCAGGCCTACCTCGGGCGGTGGGACATTGAGGTCATGTTCGACATGTACAAGAACATCATCGACCGTGACACGGTTAATGTGCAGACAGACTACCGTCTCTATGCCACCGAGCTCATCAACTTCATCAGCGTCATCGTCTCCACGCGCGTTCGGCGATTGCTGAGCCAGACCAAGATTGGCAACCAAAAGAAAAAGCCGCTTACAGAACTCTACTCGCAAAAGCAAATCCTCACCTACCTGTCGAAATACAAGATGGTGAGGACTGTGGAGGGGGGCAAATGGCATACATCAAAGCGGCTCAAATACATCGAGGAACTTTGCGACGCGCTGGGCATATAGTGTACAAATCTGCGGTTTTTTTATTAATTTATAGAACCCACCTTTAGTTATCACCCTCAATCAAGTCTATTAATAATCAACTTATGTGTTGCTCAAAAAAGTTGTTATTAATTATTGAAACCATGAATTATATCACTGGCTGTGAGTTGCGACAACTCATCGCGAGAAGAGTTGTTGCTCTCGCCCAATCTCACGGCTTGAGCCTCTAAAGTCTTTTCAAACATGTTCCTGACAAACCTAGCATTGCCGAAGTCTTTGTCCTTGTGTTCAACGGCATCGTTGAGTTTTTGATGCAGGATTTCAATGGCTGCATCATCAATAGTGAAGTCATATTTCTTCACCATCTTCAAGAATATCTGCTGGAGCTCATCACAAGAATAGTCACAGAAATTGATATAGCGGTTAAAGCGTGAACGAAGACCTGGATTGGAATTTATGAACTCCTCAATCTCGTTGCCATATCCAGCGAGAATCACTACCAGGCGGTCGCGGTCATCTTCCATGCGCTTGAGCAGCGTGGCTATGGCCTCGTTGCCAAAGTCGCCTTTCATGCCTTGCGAAAGCGTGTAGGCCTCGTCAATAAACAACACTCCATCAAGAGCCGAGTCAACTATCTTATTGGTTTTTACGGCTGTTTGTCCAACGTATTCTGCCACAAGTCCCGAGCGGTCGGTCTCCACAAGGTGACCTTTTTTCAGCACGCCAAGTTCTTTATATATTGACGCTATAATACGTGCCACTGTGGTTTTGCCAGTTCCTGGGTTGCCAGTAAACACGCAGTGCAGCGACATCGTGGGAGTGGTCATGCCTATAGACTCACGCTTGCGGTTGACATCTACAAGATGCTTGAGATTTGTGACCTGCTTCTTAACATCAGTAAGGCCCACCAACTCGTCGAGCGAAGAGTCAGTTGGTTGTTCGCTTGTGGTGGTGTTATCAGCGTTATCGTCGTTGCTGTTATCGGCAATGGTGGCACTGTCGGCAACTTGCTGCCTCATGTTCTTGATAATAGCTTTAGCATTATCGCTCATGGGGCTCTCGCTGTGAGCAATTAGCTCGGCAACCTTGCATAGCCATGCTCTTACTTGATGTAGATACTGCTTTTCATATCCCGAAGCCGAGAGAATCATAGCAAGCGAATAATCGTCGATTTGTGAGCTGCTAATGCTCACACCAGTAGTGGTGAACGCGTCGAGAGTGTCTTCGCGAATCTCGCGCATCTCGGCTGTCAGCTCGTCGTCAAAGAGCATTTCTTGCTTGTAAGCTGAGTAGTTTATCTTCTCCTCCCCCTCAAGCATTGCGCTCATCATCACATAGAGAAGTTGTCCCTGCTTGTCGTCGTAATCAATGCTGGCGTCATAGCCTAATTGTTCAAAGCAGCGGCATATATCCTGCACCATGAAGCATTGCAATGCCACATTGAACGCTACGTCATCGTCATTGCCACTGCCGCCAGCAACCTCATTAAGAGCAATGCGAAACTTGTTGTTGCGGCTCATAGTCTTGCACAGCTTCTTTCCCTCCTTAACGAGTGATATAGTGTGGCTATAGGTTTTGCGACCTATCTCCACTTCATAGCCACTTTCTTCACGTTCCTGATTGCGATGCTGGCGCATTCGTTTGCTCTTGTGGCGCTTATTCGGGTTGTAGTATTGGTCTTCAATATCGGGGTCTAAATCATCAAGCAGTGGATCAAAATCCTCATAGTCGTCATCATCGTCATAGTCGTCATAGTCGTCATAGTCGTCATAGTCGTCATCATCGTCGTAATCGTTGTCCCAATTTTCATTATCGTCGTTAACCGTGTTGTTCACCTCAACATTGTTTTGTGGTTGGTTTATAGTGTTTTGAGTTGGATGAGACTCTGAGGTTGCTTTGTTGTTAGTATTCTCTTCCTTTTTCTTGTTGAGCTTTATATTTCCAATTATTGCAACGATAATAGCAAGAAATGCGAGCACTGATTGAACAATTAATCTATCTCTCTCGCTCCCGCCAAATACTTTTGTAACGAAAAAGTCTGTTATGGCAAGGAAAGCTATGAATAATATTGTAATAACACAACCATTCATCTTGTTATCTAAAATTAGAATGAGACCATTGATGGATATATCTATGCAAAGATACAGTAAATTTTTGATAATCATTAAAGATGTGGAAATACTTTTTGAAAAAGACACTTAAAGTTACATCAGGCTAATGACTGAAACAGGTAGGATAAAAACAATCGCCGCATATTCCTCACGGATGTGCGGCGATTGACATTTAAAATTATGAAACAAAATTACTACTTGTACTAATTGTTTTTTAGCTTCATTATTTATGTAGCTTTGCTGTTATGTGGTTTCGCAAGTTTTACGTTTGCGAAACCCATTAATCACTAATCTCTAATCTTTAATCAGCGCATAGTGCTTTAGAGTTGTGGTCCAGCAGCAACGAGTGCTTTGCCTGCCTCGTTGCTCTCATATTTAGCAAAGTTCTTGATGAAGCGGCTAGCGAGGTCTTTAGCCTTCTCTTCCCAAATTGCTGGGTCGGCGTAGGTGTCGCGTGGGTCAAGGATGCCTGGATCTACGCCCTCGAGCTGGGTGGGAACGGTAAAGTTGAAGTAAGGAATCTCCTTAGTGGGGGCGTTGTCGATGCTGTGGTTGAGGATAGCGTCGATGATGCCGCGGGTGTCGCGAATCGAGATGCGCTTACCGCTACCGTTCCAGCCAGTGTTCACAAGGTAAGCCTTGGCGCCGCTCACCTGCATGCGCTTAACGAGCTCCTCGGCATATTTGGTTGGGTGCAGCTCAAGGAATGCCTGGCCGAAGCATGCGCTGAAGGTGGGAGTAGGCTCGGTGATGCCGCGCTCAGTGCCTGCGAGCTTGGCCGTGAAGCCGGAGAGGAAGTAGTACTTCGTCTGCTCGGCGCTCAGGA
>CALAVD010000391.1 GCA_937892085.1 uncultured Prevotellaceae bacterium | reverse complement strand
TTAATCTTTTTTATTGAAAGTTGTAGTGATATACCACCGTGGGTGTGCTTCATATCCCCCTCTTTTATATCAAACAACCAAAACAACATAAAAAAGCAACCATCACAACTTTTTTTGAACACACACTATCTCAAAGGAGTCATTGAGTATAGGAGCAATAAATCTCCATAACTACTTAGATTGTTGTTTCAGTTGTTAAAAAGTTGTGATAGTTGTTTGAAAAAAACTGAAACGAGTTGCAAAATCGGCGTAGTACAACTTTAGCAGATCGACTCGAGGCTGGGCATGTAGTTGCGCTGGATTGACTCGGCTATTGCCGATGCCACCTCCATCTCACTGAGCGCTATGCTTGCCCCAAACTCATAGAGCATATCCACCTCCTTGCGAGCTATTATCTTGTCGCTCAAGGCTATGTGTATCATATATTCGAGCAGTCCCATTCTCATTCCTGGATTAATCTTAAGAATGTTCTCTACCGAGTCGTTGAAGACCGCCCCCACATCGCCCTGCGCTATCTCCTCGAGGTACTTGCGTGGGAATATCTTGAGGCGAGCCAGCATCTCTATTATCTGGTTCACCTCATCTTCCTTGACGGCCTCATCGCTGCTCGCCACAATGAGACCTGCCGAGGCGATGAAGCGCGCCATGTGCTCGTCGAGCTCATCGTCGCCCACCTTCAGGAGGATGGAGATGAGTTCGTCCATACCTTTCTGCAATTCCTCTTGCGATTTACTGGTCGCAAAGAGATTGAGTGCCTGCACACGGATAGGATTGACGGGGTGCGACGAGCGGCTGATGCCTTTATCCTTGAGGAAGTAGTCGAGGCGGCGGTTGTTGTCGGCTATCAGAGCCTCGATGCTCACGTTCATCCTCTCAAGGTCAAGCCCCGACGCCATCTTGAAGAATGCCGTCACGCACACGCCCAGATTCTCGGTCGCCATGTAGCCGTAGCGGTCGGCAACGAGCTCGGCAAGCTGTTCATGCAGGCGTATCTTGTACTGCAACGTTACCGGCACGGCTGCCCCCTCGGGGAACACGAAATTTATTAGACGCGCCAGGGCAGTGTCTTTGTTGATGAGATGCCCAAGCTCGTGGCCAACGACAAAGCGCAGCTCATCGGTGCTCATCAGGTCGAAGAGCGCAGAGTTCACATTCACGATGTGGTGCTCGCCCTCATCTTCGGCAGCCAGCGAGAAGGCGTTCACATCGCTGTCGCCGGTGATGTAGAAGTCTATCTCATCTTCCACATTGAGTTTTTTCTTCACATCTTGACATAGCTCATAGAAGTCGGGCAACAGTTCCTTCTGCACCCTCAGGCTATGTCCCTCCATGCTGCTGCGCCAGTAGGCATCACGACTCGATGTCTTGGTCTTGCGAAGCACTTCCTCTACTATCTCGCCCTGCAAAGCAGTGTAAATCTGATTGCCAAGCTGTTTCTCTAATTCTAATGCTGGATTTAATTTGCTCATATTGATGATTTTAGTTTCTTAAAGTGTTTTGCAGGCGCAAATATACTAAAAAATTCTTTAAGGTGGGTTCTATAAATTAACTTGAGATGTTTTTGATTTATTTTCGAGCAGATGCGAAGTTAAAGCAGCAGCGGCATAGCGGGCTATGTTGCAAGGATTTAACGAAGCAGATGCCGAAAAGAAACAAAAACAGCCAAGAACCCATCTCAACATTTTATTAATTTATAGAACCCACCTTAACAGTATCACGGATATCATTATAATTCGCAACTTTTCAAATTAATAAGTTAACGAGTTTTAACGACTTGCTGCATTTTGATAATTCGTGGTTTGTTAAAAAAATCACTAACTTTGCAGGAAAATGTAGCAACTATGATTGAAACTGGCTTGAAACACACAAGTGAAATAACTGTTAATGAGAATGTAACAGCACGAAGCATGGGGTCAGGCGACTTGGACGTGCTCGCCACGCCGGCAATGCTTGCTCTAATGGAGAGTGCTGCAATGCTTGCCGTGGCACCTCATCTGCCTGAGGGATGCACCACCGTGGGAGGACACATCGAGTCGTCGCATCTGAGGCCCTCAAAACTCGGCGACAAGGTCACCGCAACCGCTGTTGTCACTAAGGTTGACGGCAAGAAGATAGAATTTAAGGTAGAAGCCTACTGCGGCGAAACGCTCCTGGGCGAAGGCTACCACCTGCGCTTCATCGTAGATCGAGACAAATTCCTCGCACGACTATAATCCCCACTCATCTAAATTTAACTACGCATCGCGTCGGTTACATAAACCCATTTCACCCATTCAGCAATGTGTGACGGCACATCACCCCCGATAATAATCCAAAAACCCAAATTTATCTCACAAAAATCCCCAAAAAACACACATTTAACAACCACTTCCCTTGCCCCCTAAAAAAAATTCACTATCTTTGCGTAATTTAATTTCTTCTTGCACTATAAAAACTTATAATATTCTCAGCTTTAGAAAGCATATTTGACATCATGAGATCAAGCACAGCGTGAGCACACATACTTTCTACAACTACCACCGCTCTTGGAACAACGACAGGGTCATGGCGACCATGGATATTGATTGAAATATTCTCACCCGCTTTATTTACCGTCTGTTGACTCTGAGCAATACTTGGAGTTGGTTTGAAAGAAACTCTTACAACTATCTCACTTCCATCTGACATTCCACCAAGAATCCCACCTGAATGATTAGTCTTTTTTGAAACCTTTGTCCCGTTCATTTCAAACTCATCATTATTATCAGAGCCTTTATAGCGAACAACTTTTGTTCCATCCCCTATCTCAACTGCCTTTACAGCACCAATGCTCATGACTGCATGAGAAATGATGGCATCGAGCTTATCAAAAACCGGCTCACCAACCCCGGCAGGAACACCAGCAATATGACACTCAATAACACCACCAACAGAGTCCAGTTTCTCCTTACAATCTTTTATAAGTTCCATAGCCCTTTTATCCGCATCAGAATCAGGCATAGCAGTTGGAGTTAAAAGGATATTCTTTTCATCAAATTTATTATCATCAATTTCGATATCACCAATTGATTTGGTAAACGCCAGGACTTTAACGCCCATTTCAGAAAGAAGTTTGCTGCAAAGCGCTCCAGCGGCTACTCTTCCAATAGTTTCTCTTCCTGAGGAACGTCCACCTCCTCTGTAGTCCCTAAAGCCAAACTTTTCATCAAATCCAAAATCCGCATGTCCCGGTCGGTAATACTGAGCTATTTCACTATAGTCGCCTGACCTTTGGGATGTATTTCTGACCATCATTGAAATAGGTGTACCAGTTGTCTTTCCTTCAAATATTCCTGAAAGTATCTCAACTTTATCATCTTCTTTTCTGGGAGTTGTAGCTGCTGAAGTTCCGGGTTTTCTTCTGTCCAAAAACTTCTGAATATCCTCTTCATCAATTTCCATACCGGCAGGAAATCCATCTACCACTACGCCAAGTGCCTTGCCATGAGATTCTCCCCAAGTTGATATTTTTATATTTTTGCCCAAAATAGAT
>CALAVD010000390.1 GCA_937892085.1 uncultured Prevotellaceae bacterium | reverse complement strand
ACACGACGCTCTTCCGATCTACCTCTATTAAGCGAATTAAGAAAAGCTGGTAAATATATAAAAATTATATGTGATAATCAAAGTGCTTCAATAGATTTTGTTTCTATGGCAGATGAATCAATTGATTATCGTGATTTAATAGAAGAATCAATTCCAAACGAAAAAGACGAAAGTGATGATGAAAATGATGATATTGAAACATTCACCAAAGAAAAAGCATTCGCATTATTAGAGGAAACTGTAGGCCGCTTGTTAGAGGAGCAAAAAACAAACAATGTACTTAGTGGTCAAGTAAAAGTAAAAATGAAACTCTTGGATTCAAGCTTCGATGAAAAGAAACTTGGCTATTCATCATGGCAATCATTTATTAAAGATGCTCAAAATCACTCTAATATAAGATTTGAAAATGGTGATAATTCAAAGTTGAAATTCGAAGGAACAACATCTACAAAATTACCAGCCGTCTTTGTTAAACTTATAGAAGTATTAAATACATTAAAATCTGATTGGGATGATGATGGATATATTTCTTTTAGTCCTGTTGCGCAAAAACTTAATGCAAAAAAATACGGATATAACCGCTTTAAGAAGCTTGCAATTGATGCAGAAAAAAGAGGTATCGTCAAAGTTCATGCTTCAAGTTCTGGCAGAACATGGAAGATTGCAATAAAAAACTAACCTATGACTTTAACTTACGTAATCCAGTAATCCCGACGACGCTCAATGAGTATGTCGGAACAGCGCAGCATAATCATGTCAATCATGCCCGATGTTCCTGCACTAGACTGAGCTTTAGAGGAGACTAGCAAGGGATTCAAAAAAAATGATAGACTTAAAAAAACGACTCACTTAATTCTAGAAAGATTATAAGAACTGAGAGAATAAACTAGTAATTAATAAAGAGAAAATATAAAAATAGTTTTTAATTTTTCCGTAGCCTATCTTATCCAAAGGAGGTGTTAAAAAGGCAATAGGCAAGGTCGTGTGGCGCATTATTTATGCAAAATTACTCCCAACAGGTGAGGTGATAAGTGCGTGTGATGCCTTCGGAGTTGGTGTGTTTGAGGATCATAATCTTGTGGTTGAGGGAAATCACCGTGAACGTGGTTACGGTCTCTAGAGGGACAAAGGGGGTGATGTGAGGCGGGAATTGGTCATCGACAAATGATAGGGTCATCGATTGATGATCTTCGCTCTCCTGCCACAGGGCAAAGCTCTCGATGTAGCCGTGATTAGCATCATCAACGGTCCTGATGCAGAATACTTTGCCTTGAAACATGAAATAGGTGTTGCCGTCGTAGTTGGCATCGGGTGTACCGTTAATTTCTATGGAATCAAGGTGCCAAAGACCAAACCAGTGACCGATGTCGCCGTCGTTGTGGGTGCAGCTGCTCAGTGTTATCAGAACCGCTACAGCAAGAATGATGTGTAATTTAAGTGTCAAATTTCAAATAACTTAAAATGAGAAGTTCCCGTTATAAAAAATTGAGAGCAGTGCTCCTGTGTTGTTGCCATAAAGCGTGCCGTGGTCGTGAGCGAGCTGTGCTTTAATTTCAAGACCAAGCAGCCATTGTGGGATATAAGTCGCCTCGAGCATCATCGAGGTGCCGGTGAGTGGTTCTTTGTGTGGTAAGAATGGTGTGCCAAACGACTTTCGCCATGAGAACAGAGCGCGGTAGCTCACCTGGTTGCTTATGTCGCCCATAACTCCCAGGTGGAAGCCTCGCAGACGGTTGTCGGTAAACCTCAGGTAGCCATCGG
>CALAVD010000389.1 GCA_937892085.1 uncultured Prevotellaceae bacterium | reverse complement strand
TGACAGAAAAACTCGCCGAAGTTACTTCTCCGATATCCGTAACGTTAGTCGAGTTGCGAGCGATAACGCCACCGAAGTCACTAAGCGTACCACTGGTCTTGGCGCCGGTGATCACGACCGCGGCGCTATCCGTACCGACTACGGCCTTAAGTGATCCAAACGACGCCGCATTGTAACCAATAATGCCACCCGCACCGGCAGCACTGTTTTGCAGTGCGCCGTAGGCACGGCGTTCAAAAATTGAAAAAAACGCTTATATCTCTTGCTCGGCAATGAAAAAACCTCTATTTTTGCACTATGGAGAATAATCGCGATGAGCAACGGCGGCAGTGGTGGCAGCGTAATGCAGGGAAATTCCAGAAGAAGCCCTCGATGACACGCCGCAAAGCCGGTCACGACTACCGTGGCCACTATGTGTACATGATAACGGTGGTGACGGCAGGCCGCCGCGACGTGCTGGGCACACTCTGCTCGCCCGATGCGAGCCACAGCATAGCCTGGGTGAAAGCCACTCCTCTTGGCGAAGCGGTGAAACGCCACTGGCACGAGATTCCGTTGCATCACCCTCATGTGAAAGTGCTCAGGAGCCAGCTCATGCCCGACCATTTCCACGGCATCATCCATGTGACCAAGCAAACCGAGGTACACTTAGGCGCCATCATCCAGAGCTTCAAAAAAGCTTGCAGCTTTGCTGCTCACGAGATGAGCATCGCCACGCCATTGTGGGAGAATGACTATAACGACCTAATCCTCAGCTCGCGAAACCAGCTGAGCAACATGATGAACTATGTTCACGACAACCCTCGGCGGTTGTGGATGAAGCGCAACCACAGCGATTTTTTCAGAGTGAGAAAGACGGTGGAGGCCGGTGGAGAGCAGGTGGAGGCTCTCGGCAACGTGTTCCTGCTCGACTTCCCGCTGAGAGCCGCGGTGCAATGCTCCCGCAAGCTCACGGCGGAGCAGATTGAGGAACGGGTGGAGCATTTCTTGACGCTTGCTAAGCGTGGCGTGGTGCTGGTGTCCCCAGCCATCAGTCCCGGCGAGAGACGGGTGATGCAAGCGGCGCAAGAGGCTCACTGCAAGGTGATAAAGATTGTGGATAACGGCTTTACACCGCTGTCGAAGCCCCGAGGCGAGGACTTTGACGCCTGCGCCCGTGGCGACCTGCTGCTCATCTCGCCCTTTGAGCACCGCAACCAGACCACAAGCCTCACCGAGCAGATATGCTACCACCTCAACACCCTCGCCGCCGCCCTTGCCACGATGGAATGAGACGGAACGCCGCTCCCTTTTCCCTTGAGGCTCCTCGAACGCCGTGCTTACGGCGCACTACCCAACACCCCCCAGGCACAAACCCGCAGAGCGGAAAACCCGCGAGCAACGCGAGCGACTAAAAAAACCTTAAAACGTAACACTTATCACTTAAAATCACTACCTTTGCAGTTTGAAACATGAGAATGACGAGACACATACTACCCTTGGCGGTGCTGACGCTCTTGGCGCTGGCGGGGGTGGCGTGCGCCAACATAGGGTCGCCCGAGGGCGGTCCGCGCGACTACACGCCGCCCATGATGCTTCGCAGCACCCCCATCCCCGGTGCGGTGAACTTCCAGGGCAAGAAGGTGGAGCTACAATTTGACGAAATAGTGAACCTCAAAGACCAGACCACGCGCGTGATAGTGTCGCCGGCACCAAAGGAGCAACCCATCATCCGCGCCCAGGGCAAGAAAGTCACGGTGGAGTTTCAGGACGACTTAGAGCCTAACACCACCTACGTCATCGACTTCACCGACGCCATCGAGGACAACAACGAGGGCAACGTGCTCGACGGCTTCTCCTTCGCCTTCTCCACCGGCGAGCGCCTCGACTCGCTGCAGGTGAGCGGCATGGTGCTGCGTGCCAGCGACCTTGAGACGATGAAGAACGTGCTCGTGGGCCTTCACAGCAACCTGAGCGACACGGCATTCTCGACGCTGCCCTTCGACCGCGTGAGCCGCACCAACAGCCGCGGGGAGTTCACGCTGCGCAACGTGCCTGCTGGCGAGTACCACATCTTCGCCCTTCGCGACGTGGACAACGACTACAAGATGGTGCGCACCGAGGACATCGCCTTCCTCGACAAGGTGATAGTGCCCAGCGCCAACGACTTCACGTCGCAAGACACCATCTTCACCTTCGACCACCGCATCGACACCATCATGACGGCAGTGCACACCGAGTTCACGCCTAACGACGTGCTGCTGAGCCTCTTCAACGAGGAATACCACTCGCTATATTTCAAGAAAAGCGAGCGACAGGGCGACAACAAGCTGTTAGCGCTGTTCTCGGCAACCTTGCCCGAGATGCCCACCACACGGGTGCTGGAGCCAAAAATCAATAACGACGACTGGTACCGCCTTGAGACCCGCGAGGCGCAGGACTCGCTCGTGTACTGGCTCACCGACTCCACCATGATAAAGACCGATACCATAAGGCTGGAGATGACCCACCTGCACACCGCCGACAACGACTCGCTCACGCTCAAGGCAGCGCTTGCCCACCTGGAATCGTCCCTTCCTGCCCTGCACATCCGCTCCTGCGCCGTCGTCCTCTTTGAGCGGCGCATCGTGGTGCAGCAGGCCGGCGAGTTTGAGCTGCCCTCGCGCGCCAGCCTGCTGCTGAGCTACGAAGAAGGCGTGCCCCATGCCGCAGGGCAGAGCTTTAACCCCCACGCGGGCTTTTTGCCAAAAGACGCGTTCTCTGACCGGCGGCGCACGCTCTTTGTGCAGGCGCTCGACCACATGAACG
>CALAVD010000388.1 GCA_937892085.1 uncultured Prevotellaceae bacterium | reverse complement strand
TATAATATTTGACTAATATTTTAACATAATTTTTTTAATTAATTTCTTTTAAAATTAAATATTTAAAAAATTTTAATAAATATTACAGCCAGAATCTTCTTCATCTTCATTTACAATATGATTATTAGCAGGTATATAATTACTATGATTAATATTTTGGGACACTTGTCTATTATAAGGAATATTATTTGCTGGAAAAATATTAGACTTATTAAAATAATTACTAATTAGAGGGTTAGATACTGGACAATTAAAGGTATTAGGTCGTCTTATTACATTATTATTATTTGCCGAAATCATATTCATTTGATTACTTCCATTTGGAAACATAGAATTACCATATATATTTTTTCCTCCAGGAGGTATAAAATTTTGATAGTTACCTCTGTTTAAAGCCATACTTTCATTTATTGGTCGCATTGAGGTAATCATTTGGTTCTTTTGTTTAACAGTTTTTTTCATTAATTCAATATTATTAAATATTCTACAAATTGTTTCATTTTTCTTGATATTAATTGCCAAATTTCCATTATGCACTTTATTTGATACTTGATTTAAATCAATTGTCTGAAAATCTTGAACTCTTTTTGTTAAAAATGGATGATTGGCTAATTCGGCTGCAGAATAACGCTTATCAGGCTCATATTGTAGCATTGCATTAAAAAAAGAAACAACTTCATTTGATATATTAATAGGAAGATAAAAAGTTCCATTTTCTACCTTTTTTGCTAAATCATCGACTGATGTTGCGTTAAATACATTATGGCCAAAAAGTAATTCATAGCATAATGAGCCTAATGACCATATATCAGCTTTTTCATCATATCCTTCTGTGTAGGGTTCTCCATTTTTGTGAGCTTTTAATATATTAGGTGACATACCCCCTGGATTTCCAACTGTAGTATAAGCTAATCCTTTTGTTATAATACAAGAAAAACCAAAATCAATTAATTTAACTTTTGCTCGCATCATATTTAAGTTTGCTTTATCGGTTTCATTGTCGAAATTTAACATTATATTTTGGGCTTTTATATCCCTATGAATTATATTCTTACTGTGAATATATTTTACTGCATCCACTATTTGCCTCATTAAATATTGAACTATTTCTATAGAAAATGGCCTTCCATTTTTTGATTTATATTTTTCTAAGCATTTATCTAAATCTCCACCATTTATAAATTCCTGAACTATATAATAATGATCTTTTGTGGCCTTAACGTCTATTAATTTGACAATATTTGGGTGATTTAGTGTTTTAAGGATGAATAATTCAGTTTCAAAATATTTAATTCTATTTGGATGGTCAAATTCTAATCTATCTAGTTTTTTTGTGGCAAAATATCCTCTCTTTCCAATTATAGTTGATAAATAAACTTCCCCAAAAGACCCACTTGACAAAAGTTTAACTAATGTTATATCTTCAATTCTCTTCATATTTATTAATCATATTTAAATCATAATTTGAATTTGACAACTCTCTATTTCTTTAGTATCATATACTGGAATGGGGCGAGTTCCACATCGATGCCGAGTCTGATGCTTCTTCCTGTCATCATGTCGGTTAGGTTTGTGTTCTGCCACTGGCCGGGAACGTTCTTGAAAGACTGCTTGCTGTTGCGCACGTTAACAAGAACGAGGAAATCGTTCACATAATCGGTCTTCTCAAAGGCGAGCACGTTATCATCGGGATAAGTTTCGAGGTTGCCCTTGCTGATGGCGGGGTTGGCTTTATACAGAGCTATGAGCTTCTTGTAGGTGGCAAGCACGTCGGGGTTGCTGTCCCAATCTACCGGCACATAGTTGAAGAAGTTGATCTTCTCGGGATAAGCCACCTCTTGCGAGCCATAGACGAGCATGCCGCCATGCAGGAAAGTGGTGGCGACGAAAGCTGCAAGCGCGCCATCTACGCTGCCAAACTGCTGAACGGTAGAGTATTTAGTCGCCTCATCATGGTTGGTGGTGAAGCGCAGCTTTATTTTCCCTTTAGGGATCTCGCCATATTCGCGCTTGTCGCAGTCAATAAGGTCGCTGGCTTTGTTGCCCTTTACAAACACCTGGTCGAGGACATGCATGAACCCCCAGGCATAGTTCATGTCGAAGCCGCCAACGGTGAAATTGTCGGGGTTGGCACCCTCGGCGAGCATCAATATGCGGCGTCCACCAGCACTCTTGCGAAGCTCGGTGATGGCATCGTGCCAGAAGTCGGCGGGCACCTGGTCGGCGACATCGCAGCGGAAGCCGTCAACGCCCACCTCTGTTACCCAGAATTTCATGGCATCAATCATCGCGGCGCGCATCTCTCGGTTGTCGTAGTTAAGGTCGGCGACATCGGTCCAGTCGGTGCCGGGAGGGAATATCACATTGCCGTCGGCATCTTGAGTGTACCAGTCTTTGTGGTTCTTCATCCACACGTTGTCCCATGCTGTGTGGTTGGCAACCCAGTCGAGAATAACACTCATGCCATGAGCGTGGCATGTCTTGACGAGCGACTTCATGTCGGCAATGGTGCCAAACTCAGGGTTCACCTTTTTATAATCGCTGATAGAATAAGGTGAGTTCTTGCTCTTAATCTTGCCGATGGGATAGATGGGCATCACCCACATCACGTTGGCGCCAAGGTCGCTGATGGCTTCCACTCGCTGCTCAACAGCACGTAGCGAATTGTTAGGGGCAAACACGCGAGGGTTCACCTGATACATCACCACATCGTCGGTCGCCGGCAACTGGTAGTTAGATGCGAGCTGGTTCTTGCTGGTGCCGCACGAGCTAAGAAGGGCAACCAAGCAAACCAGTGATAAAAACTTTCTCATAATTTTAGTGTGTGTTTGTAATGTTATTATACTAAGAAATTGATATTTTTGCAAATTTCGTAAAAAATCCCGAAATGCGCAAGAAATTAAAAAAACTGACTGCATTTTTCGGTGTAGCAGAAATGATTTGTAAATAATATAGATTTATCAAAACAGATGATAAGTTTATTTGGCTTTCCATGTCAGATTTGCCCTGTATTGCAAGCCGTTCCACGCAAGTCAAAAAAGCCATAGGTGCTGTTGGAGTATTGCGCCGTAAGCACGGCATTCAAGAGAAGCATAATTTTTATTCAAACACTATCACACAAGAGCATAAGGAACAGGAGACTGCAACAGAGAAACACAAGAAGAATGCATCCAAAAGCCAAGAGAACAGTCAAAAAATCAACGACTTGTTTGGTCTAATAACATTGTCAGCAACTATCTTTTGAAAAACAATTTAAACATTTTTTGATGCATTTCAATAAAAAATATCCAAAAAAACTTGCGTAATTGGGTGGTTTTTACTACCTTTGCACCGCTTTTTGAAAAAATGCTCACGCACGAAAGTGATAAGGAGGCTAACAAGCAGACAAGTAACAAGCAAACAAGGCATTGACAGTTGTCCCAGTATGCACTTGTCT
>CALAVD010000387.1 GCA_937892085.1 uncultured Prevotellaceae bacterium | reverse complement strand
AGTATGAGTTCCATATCATAGTTCAGCGTACCAATAAGATCTATGGCTCACCAATTAGTAGTGGCGCTAAGGCTGGAGCTGACGCTCCCTCTGGCAAAACCGGTCAGACTGCCTCGGATGTAATCCGCACCCAGCCTCTTGACCTGAAAGCAAGCAGCCCGCTGCCAACGGCTATTGCCACCGTTGGTGCTGATGCTCAGCCTGTTGGTGTGGAGTATGTCAACATCGCCGGCGTGCGCAGCAGCAAGCCCTGGCAAGGCGTGAACATCGTGGTAACCCGCTACAGCGACGGCACTACTTCTACCACTAAGGTCATGAGGTAAGCCCATCAACCTTATAGTCACAAAGAAACCTGCACAAGCCATAACGGAGTGCAGGTTTCTTTATTTAACTGAGGGTGTGTCATAATTCTGATTTAGTGCGCTTTGCGCAGAAATCTAACAAATCACCACAAATCAATCAGTATTTAATTTATTGGTTTCAAGCAAATTAATTATTTGTTGGATTTGAAAAAATTTGAATGATTTCTCACGCATAGCGTGACTCCTTAATTTTGACACACCCTCGGCTGTCGCAGCTTGAGACTTTTGCAACACCCTCTTTTTTTGACCTACACCTTAATTATAACTTAAGTTGCATTTACTTAAAAAAATGTCTTTTTAGTTGAAAAAAATTGGTTATTAAATTTCTTGAAATTATTTTTGTTGATTGTAACCAAAAAGTTAAGCGAAATTTAGAAACTAAATAAGTTACAAAACATAATAATATTATTCTTATGAAGAAAACATTTTTATCTTTACTAATTCTTGCAGGAGTGATGGCGGCGTCGGCTGCTATCTACCCTTACTTGAATGTGGGCTTGAAGAGCGGCACGGAGACTTCCTATCCCGCCACCGAGGGCCTTACATTGCATTTTGAGAATGGTCAACTTGTGGCTGCTAACAACGGCTCAGTTCTTGGTTCTAACAATTTGAGTAATGTGCTCTACATGGTGTTTGGGTTAGGAGCAGAAGAAAATCCTGCTGTCGCAGGCGACGTTGACGGCGACGGCTCAGTGACCAGTGCCGATATTACTGCTCTTTACAACTGGCTGCTCAACAATGACGACAGCGCAATCGTCAACGGCGACCAAGACGGCGACGGCAACATCACTTCAGGTGATGTGACATTTGTTTACAACATCCTCTTGGGTACCAAGGGCCGCGCACTGGGCGAGATTGCCGACGGCTACCAGACTATGTGGGTGGTTACAGGCGACGTGAAGTGGGCGTTCACCACCGAGCAGCTCGACACCATCTATTATTACAACGGCAACTCGTTCACCGCTCAAGGCAAGACCTTCAACATTGCCGATGTAGATCAAATCTATGTTAACAATGAGCCTATTGACGACAACACCGTAGATGTGGCCTACAACGGCAACACCGCTCAGGTGATTGTGGCAGGCAACATCGCCAAGAACATGACTGCCAGCGTCAACGGTGCTCATGTGGTGGCAGTGCAAGATGCCAATGTCACCGACGAGATTACTTACACTCTCGCTGGTAACTCCACCAACGGCTCATTCTATCAAGATGGCAAACTAAAAGCCACCGTGCGACTCAATGGCTTAACCCTTAACAACCCCGATAGTGCAGCCATCAACATCCGCGACGGCAAGCGCATCGCGGTGGAACTCGTGGAGGGAACTACCAACACCCTCACCGACGGTGCTAACGGCTCTCAGAAGGGCTGCTTCGCCGTGAAGGGGCACACCGAGTTCAAAGGCGCTGGCGTTCTCAATATCACTGGTAACTCGAAGAACGCCTTCTGGGGCAAGGAGTATGTAGAGGTTAAGAAGACCGTGGGCCAAATCAACATCTTGGGTGCTGTTGCCGATGGCTTCAACATCAACCAGTATTACCTTCAGAATGGTGGCGTTGTCACCATCAAGAACGTGGGCGATGACGGCATCCAGGTAAGCTATGAGACCGACGATGATGACAACATCGTAGAAGACGAGGAGAACACCGGTGAGGTGACTCTCAAAGACGGCACTATCGACATGACTATGACAAGCGAGGGCGGCAAGGGAATCAAGGCGGCATCTAACTTCATTATGCTCAAGGGTTCCCTCACAATGGTTCAGAGCGGAAACCTCGTAGCTGGCGACGGCGACATCGACTACAGCACCTGCGTGAAGGCTGGCGGCGACATCCTTATACATGGCGGTAACATCGACTTCACCAACACCGCGCAAGGCGGCAAGGGTCTGAATGCCGATGGCACCATCACCATCGATGAGGCTAACACCACTACCACTATCGGTATCAAAGCCAACGGCGCTGGTGGTACCGCCGACCCAGGTGCATCAACTGGTGGTGGCGAGACTCCCAAGTCTTACAAGATTTATGTCGCTAAACCCACAACGAGTGGCTATGGTGGTGGAAATGCCTGGACCAACATGTACCTCTACAAGAGCGACGGCACACTGGTGGCAAACATTACCAGCAACACTGTGACTAAGACATCGGGCTACAGCAGCCTCACATTCTACTACTACGACTTCGGCGCTGCCGACAGCGGCTCCTACTATTTCAAGAGCGACAACTACACCAGCGGTGGCGGCTGGGGAGGCGGCACAAGCTACACCATCCAGAGTGCCACCTTCACTGGTCCCACTGCAGGCGAGGACATCTACTATCAGTTGGGTACCTACTCAACCAGTGGAACTACTCGCACCTACGCCCTCACCAATGTCACTGCAACCTATGGCGGCAGCAGCGACCAGGGCGAGGACACTGGCACTACCTACAACGCTGCCGGCATCAAGGCCGACGGCAACATCACCATCGATGCCGGCACCATCACAGTGGCCAACAGCGGCTCTATGAGCAAGAGCATCAAGAGCAAGGCTACTGTTACCATCAATGGCGGCGACATCACCCTCACTCCTAGCGGAGCTATGCTCGTGTTTAACAACGACGCCAGCTACAGCAGCGGTGTCAAGGCTGTTAACTTTGTGATGAACGACGGCGTGCTCAAGATTAACTCGAGCGGTGTGGCCGGTAAGGGTGTCTCCACAACCAATATGACCACCAATGGCGGTTCAATCACCATTACCAACACCGGTGCACCACAGGCTGCCGGCTCAACTGGCGACTACTACACCGCCAAGGGCTTCAAGACCGACGGTAACATCAACCTGCTGGGCGGCACCATCAACATTAGTATGACCGGCAATGGCGGCAAGGGCATAAAGGTAAACGGAGAATATGTGCAGGTCGCAAGTGGCAGCACTGGACCCACGCTTACTGTTTCGACCACTGGCACTGCTGCCGCATCGTCAGGTGGCGGTTGGGGTCCTGGTGGCGGTAGTTCCGTAAGTGGCTCGGCCAAGGCAATCAAGGTGATGGGCAATATCACCATCAACAGTGGCACACTTAAAGTGAGCGCCACAGGCGGTGAAGGCAGTGAGGGCATCGAGAGCAAGCAAATCATGACCATCAACGGCGGTTACATTGAGGGCAACACCTATGACGATGCTCTCAACAGTGCCTCACACATGTATATCAAGGGAGGCTACATCTACGCAGTGGCTACCAACAACGATGCGCTCGACAGCAATGGCAACATGTACCTGAGCGGCGGCATGGTGTTCTGCTACGGAAGCGAAGAAGGTCTTGACGCCAACAGCGAGGGTGGCTACAAGGTGTATATCCAAAGTGGTGCCAATATTGCCGCAATCGGCGCAAGCATGGGTGCCATTGAGAGTGGCGCATCAATGAGCCAGTCTTGCTACTCAACAACTGCTAGTTCACAGACTTGGTATGCCTTATATAATGGCAATACCGTAGTTGCCGCATTCCAGACACCCACTCTGAGCAGTGGCGGTGGCGGTGGTATGGGACCTGGCGGACCTGGCGGTGGCGGCAGCAGCGGCGGCTCTACCATGGTGGTAACCTCGCCATCGTGCAAACTCTATAGCGGCGTAACCGGTAGCGGCACCTCGTTCTGGAGCGGTAAAGGCTACAGCAATGCCAGCGGAGGTTCGTCAGTATCGCTTTCCAGCTATTCTGGTGGTAGCGGCTGGTGATGCCTCTACAGCATGGTGTGTACTTGGTACACATCAGGAACACATCGTTACCTCATTAACTGCACAATAATAGAAGAAACGCCTAAATAAACCCAAACTTAATTACATTTGTGCCTCGGAGCTATTGCAGCCCCGAGGCACTTTTTCTTTGGACGACGAGAAGCCGTCTTTAAACAACTAATGATATAATTCTACTTTATGTGGAAGTCGCGGTGGGTGATTTTTAGGTTGTTCTCGTCGTTGAGGTGCAGGCGCAGGGTGTGGCATGGGGCGTTGGGGCTCTTGAGGGCGGCAACGTTGACCGACATGTAGAAGTCGCGCCACTGGAAAATGCTGTCGCTGGGAGTGCCTAATAGGTCGTGAACAAGATAGGCGTCAACGGTATCGTTGTATTTGGTGTCGCGGTCTATCATCATGTAGAGCAGTCGGTTTTTACTGGTGGTCTCGACCTGTCCGTAGATGTTTATGAACTCGCCTGTGCGCCATGCGCTATGCAGCTTGATGGGGCGCATAGAGTAGGTGTCGAGCGGGTTGGCGTTTACTCGCAGTGAGTCGTTGATGATGCGAGAGTAGCCCAGGGCGTCAATGTGCCAGTAGGAGTTGTCGGTGGCGCGGTGGGTTACTGAATAGGTTAGCAGTAAGCGCTCGTTTTCCTTCACTTTATTCAGCGACTCCGCGGCCACGTTGGAGAAAAGTGTGATGGCAGGGTCATCGTCGCGTCCGTCAAGGCGGAATGTGGCGTGGTTGTCACCGTCGAGCCCAGTGTAGGTGACGATATCAACAACCTGTGTCTCAAAACTGTCGTCGAGCACTCCATCGTGGCTGCGGTCGCAAGCCGTGAGAAAAAGAAGGGCGAATGAAATGTAAAGAAGGTTACGCATAAAGATTTGTGTATTAAACAAGATAGATTCTGCATTCAGCATTATGCATTCAGCATTATTAAACCGTCGCGCATGTGAAGAACTCGGTCCACGTTGGGATTACCAGCCAGCCCCTCGTCGTGGGTAACGATGACAAAGGTGTGGTTGAAGTCCTTGCGCAGGTCGAAGAAAAGCTGATGCAGCTCTTGCTTGTTTTGAGTGTCGAGTGAGCCCGAAGGCTCGTCGGCGAGAATCACTTTGGGGTTATTGATGAGGGCTCGCGCCACTGCCGCGCGTTGCCGCTCGCCACCGCTGAGCTGTGCCGGCTTGTGCTCGAGGCGGCCACCCAGCCCCAGGTGGTCGAGCAACTGGCGCGCCCGCTCGTAGGCATCGCTTTTCTTGTCGCCGCCGATGAGAGCAGGTATGGCTACATTCTCGAGGGTGGTAAACTCTGGCAGCAGCTGGTGAAACTGGAACACGAAGCCGATGTTGCGGTTGCGGAAGTGCGCCAGTTCACGCTGTTTGAGTTTCAGGACATCGGTGCCGTCGTATAGAACTTCTCCGCCTTGTGGCTTGTCGAGGGTACCTATAATTTGTAGCAGTGTGGTTTTTCCTGCTCCGCTCGGCCCTACAATGGCGACAATCTCGCCATCGCCAATGGTGACCGAGACCCCTTTCAGAACCTCAAGGTCGCCATAGCGTTTTGTTATGTTCTTTGCTTCAATCATTATTTCGTGGGAGGTGGGAGGTGGGAAGTGGAAGGTGGGAGGTGGGAATTCGTTCCGCGTATTTAGTTCCTCGTTTCACGTTTCACGTTCCACCTTCCACGCACCGAGGGCGCATTAGGGTTTCACGCCGAGGTTATACATGATAAACGACTGGATGTCGGTATATTCCTCAATCACTTTGCTCATGGGCTTGCCGTGGCCATGGCCGGCGTTCACGTCGATGCGGATGAGTTTCACGGCGTTGCCGGTGTTGCTGGCTTGCAGCTGAGCGGCATACTTGAACGAGTGAGCAGGAACCACACGGTCGTCGTGGTCGCTGGTGGTGACCATGATGGGAGGATAGGGCGTGCCATCGTTCTTGATGGTGTGCAGTGGTGAGTAGCCTTTCAGGTACTCAAACATCTCTCGGCTGTCGTCGCTGCGGCCGTAGTCGGGAGCCCAGTTCCAGCCAATGGTGAAGAGGTGATAGCGCAGCATGTCCATCACGCCCACCTGAGGCACTGCGGCACCCCACAGGTCGGGACGCTGGTTCACTACAGCGCCCACGAGCAGACCTCCGTTGCTGCCTCCGTTGCAAGCAATTTTGCCCTTCTTGGTGTAGCCTTGGTCTATTAGCCACTCGGCAGCAGCGATGAAGTCGTCGAAGACGTTCTGCTTCTGCATCTTGGTGCCTGCCTTGTGCCACTCCTCTCCATACTCGCCACCTCCACGCAGGTTGGTGTAGGCGCAGATGCCTCCTTTGTCAATCATGGCAAATGGTGTGCGCGCATAGCTGAAGCCGGGGTTCATCGACACGTTGAAACCTCCATAACCATAGAGGAACACGGGTCGCTTGCCGTCTTTCTTCATCCCCTTCTTGTAGATGAGGAACATAGGAATCTTGGTGCCGTCCTTGCTGGGGTAGAACACCTGCTCGGTGACGTAGTCCTCGGGGTTGAGTGCTACCTTTGGCTGGAAGAACGGTGTCGATTCGTTGGTCTCGGGGTTATAGCTGTAGATAGTGCTCGGGAAGGTGTAGGAAGTGAAGTTATAGAACACCTCTTTGCGAGTGTTCTTGCTGCTGAAGCCCACTGAGCCAAGCGCCGGGAGCTTTATCTCTTGCATTTCCTTGCCGTTGCGGTCATAGAGGTAGGCATGGCTGCTGGCGTCGCGGTCGTAGGTGACGATGAACTTGTGGTCGCTCATCTGAATGCCGCTGAGCACCCATTTTTTCTCGGGAATGAACTCGGTGAAGTTCTTGGCACCGAGGTTCTCGGCATCATAGGCAAGCACCTTGTAGCAAGGCGCGTTTTGGTTGGTCATCACATAAATCTTGCCGTTGTCCACACCTATCGGCGAGAAGGCATACTCGCCATCGTCGGCAATCTTCACATAGTGTGGGTTGAGGCTTTTGAGATCCTTGACAAAGAGTGAGTTACCTTCGCCGGCACTCTGCAGGATGAAGACGAAACGCTCGTCCTCGTCAACGCCCACTTGGTTGAAGAGCAATGGGTCGTCGTAGCTGCGGAACTCCAAGTAGTCCTCTTCTTGAGGCGTGCCAAGCTTGTGATACATCACCTTGTGCCACTCGTTCTTCGACGACTTGGCATCCTCGGGCTTGTCGTAGGCGCTGTAGAAGAAGCCGTCGCCGAGCCATTGAGCATCGGTGAACTTGGCCCAGATGATGTGGTCGTCGAGCATCTTGTTGGTTTTTAGGTCATGAACTATAATCTCGTTCCAGTCGCTGCCGTTGCGGGTGATGGTATAGGCGGCATAGCGTCCGTCTTTCGAGAAGTTGAGGCTCTGCAATGCCACGGTGCCGTCGTCGCTCAGCGTGTTGGGGTCAAATACCATGCGCTCATCGCCGTCGAGTTTTTCTTTCATGTAGAGCACGCTCTGGTTTTGCAGGCCATCGTTTTTGAAGTAGTAAATTTTATCTTTCACATAGAATGGGGTACCCATCTTGGGGTAGTTGGCGAGCTCGGTGAGGCGTTTCTTCACTTTGTCGCGGAAAGGAATCTTTTTTAGGTAGGCTTGAGTGATTTCGTTCTCGGCTTTTACCCACTCGGCAGTCTCGGTGCTGTTGTCGTCCTCGAGCCAACGGTAGGGGTCGGCGACTTTTGTGCCGAAGTAGTCGTCGGTGACATCTACGGTATGAGCCTTTGGGTAATTGATTTTTTGCTGGGCAACTGCCGAGCCAGCAATAGTGAGTGCTGCGCACATGAGAAATGGTTTATAGTTCATAGTTTATAGTTTATAGTTCTTAGTTTTTCAGTTTTTTGAACAAGCTGTCGCTTGCACTACTCAACACGACCGCCGCTTGTATTACTTGACATGACCGCCGCTTGTTGATTGTTTATTTCTCGATTTTTCTAATTAATGGTGAAAAATTGTTTCTTCTCAAAGGATTTTAGTCCTTGGTCTTCTTGCTTGATGATGACAGGCATTCCCACTCGGGCATATTGCTCCTTGAGGGTGATGATGTCGGGGTCGTGGAGGCGGATGCAGCCCTCGCTGGCACGGCCCGGCACCGACTCGTCGTTGTTGGTGCTGCCGTGGATGCCAATGCCGTGATGCCCGGGAGTCTTGAGGCTGAGGAACCATTTGCCGTAAGCGAGTATTGCACCTCGTCCATCGCCAAAGTCGTGGGTCCAGTCGCCAGCGGGTTTGATGGCGTCGATGATGAAGGGCTCGCCAGGCTCGCTCTCGGGAGTGCGCATGTCGCCTGGTTTTTGCTTTTGACCTTTGTTAAGGCTCAGGCACACTGGATATTGCGCCACAGGCAGAGTGTCGCCCTTGACGGGGGCATACACGGTGAGCAAGAGGTCTTTCTTGGAGATGACGATGAACGTCTTGCTCTTGTCATAGTCGCCCTTGTAGATGTCTTTATATTTCTCTTTCTTCTCGCGTGGTGCCGATGAAGACTTGCTGTCCTCATCCTTGTTGCCGCCGCAGCTGGTTAATGCAGTGACAACGGCTGCAAGCATTATATAGGTGAGTATCTTTTTCATGTCTTAATTGTGAATTGTGGGAGATGGAAAGTGGAGGGTGGAAATTCGTTTCACGTTCCACGCGCCGAAGGCGCTACTTCACCGGTACCGCCTTGGCATGAGCTTTTAGCTCCCATTGCCATGGTTCCTCGGTCTCATTCTTGATTATCACAGGCATGTTGATGTAGGCATATTTCTCCTTGAGGGTGATGATGTCGGGGTCGCGCAGGCGTATGCAGCCTTCACTGTGGCGGCCAGGCACCGAGCTCTCATTGTTGGTGCTACCGTGGATGCCTATTCCCGTGTGGCCTGGAGTGTAAAGGCTCAGGAACCATGCTCCATAGGCCTTGATGTTGCCGCGGCCGTCGTGGAAGTTGTGAGTCCACGCCGACGAGTTGCGTATCGCCTGTATGTGGAACGGCTTGCTGGGTTTGCACTCAGGGGTCTTGTTGTCGCCCTTGCGCTGCTTCTGTCCTTTGTTGCGGCTCAGGCATGCCGGGAATTTTGCCATAAGCACAGTGTCGTTGCCCACTTTGCCATATACATAAAGCCTTAGCTCGGTTTTTGAAACCACGATGAACGTGTTTTTTTTATCGATTTCAGGTGTCTGGTAAAACACTGTCTTGTCGGCGGGCTTGGTGGCAATCTCAGCGTCAACAATTTGCGCCTTAGCTCCCAATGCGATGCAGCCCATCAGCATTAATGTCAGTAGTTTCCTCATGATGCTATTTCAAATTTCGTTATAATTCAAGATTACAAAGATACAGATTTTTCCTTTTAGTGCAAGGAATAAAGTTGATAGAGCTTCTGTTTTTATAAAAAAACAAAAAAAATTAGTTTTTATTGTAGTTTTTTGTACTATTAGTGCGTCTAACGTGTGTGACAAAAATTTAAATGGCGAAAACCGTTTTTATACTGCCTTGCGCTTATTTAGAAAACTTATAATACGGGATAAAATCAAGAAATTAACAAATAATAATAATACAAACCTCCATTCTTTCTCAATTAATGATTACTTTTGTGGGTTTTAATGCTAATGAATATAAACAAAATTATAAATTTCACGTAATTAATTATTTTCAAGTATGAAACTGAGAAAAATCTTTTTTGCAGCCATGATGCTTGTAGCTCTTGGCTCACTGGCGCAATCGATGCCCATCGAGAACGACCCATCGGTTCGCACAGGCAAGTTGCCCAACGGGTTAACCTACTACATCAAGCAGAACAACTGGCCCGAGCACCGCGTGAATTTCTACATCGCGCAGCGCGTAGGTTCACTGCAGGAGGAGGAGAGCCAGCGTGGTCTTGCTCACTTCCTCGAGCACATGGCCTTTAACGGCACTGAGCACTATCCTGGCAATGGTGTGATTGACTACACCCGCTCGCTCGGTGTGGAGTTTGGCCGTGACCTGAATGCCTACACCGGTGTCGATCAGACAGTTTACAACATCAACGACGTGCCCAGCACTCGCGTGAGCGCTATTGACTCGTGCTTGCTCATCCTCAAGGACTGGAGCAATGGACTGTTGCTCCAAGGCGAGGAAATCGACAAGGAGCGCGGCGTGATTCACGAGGAGTGGCGTGTTCGCTCGAGCGCCAGCCAGCGCATGTTTGAGCGCAACCTCGAGGCTATCTACCCCAACTCGAAGTATGGCAAGCGCATGCCCATTGGCTTGATGAGCGTTGTTGACAATTTCAAGTATGATGAGATTCGCAACTACTACCACAAGTGGTATCGTCCCGACAATCAGGCTATCGTAGTGGTAGGTGACATCGACGTGGATCGCACCGAGGCCAAGATTAAGGAGATGTTCAGCTCTATTCCTGGTCCTGCTGCCGACGCAGCACAGGTGGTTGACGTAGAGGTTCCCGACAACGACGAGCCCATCATCGTTATCGACAAGGACAAGGAGCAGCAGTACAACCTCATTCAGATTATGTATAAGACTGATCCTCTGCCCGATGAGATTAAGGGCGACATTAGCTACATGGTAATGCAATATGCTATCGAAATGTCATGCGACATGCTCAACAAGCGCCTCGAAGAGAAAGCTTTGGAGCCCGACTGCCCATATCTGCAGGCTGGTGCCAACTATGGCAACTTCATCTTTGCCAAGACTAAAGACGCTTTCAGCCTTATCGTTCTGCCTAAAGACGGCAAGACTGCCGAGGCTGTACAAACTGTTACCGAGGAAGCTCTGCGCGCTGCTAAGCACGGTTTCACCGCTACAGAATATGTTCGCGTTAAGGATGAGTATATGAGTAATCTTGAGAAGCAGTTCAACAACCGCAACCAAATCAACAACGATCGTTTCGGTCGCAAGTATTGCTCTAACTTCCTCGAGAAGGAGCCTTATCCATCAATCGAATGGGAACATCAAATGATGAGCATGATTGCTCCTAACATCCAGGTTGACATGATCAACCAGCTCATGGCACAGATGATGCCTACCGACGACAAGAACCTCGTCGTACTACAGTTCGCCCCTGACAAAGCCGAAGTCGCTCTGCCCACTAAGGACGCACTCAAGAGTGCCATTGATGCAGCTCAAAATGCTGAGCTTGAGGCGTATGTCGACAACGTGAAGGATGAGCCACTGATTACAGAGCTCCCCACACCAGGTAAGATTGTCAGCGAGACAGAGAACACAAAGCTCGGCTTCAAGGAACTCACACTGAGCAACGGTGCTAAGGTTATCCTCAAGAAGACTGACTTCAAGGACGATGAGATTCGTTACTTTGCTGAGTCGAAGGGTGGCAGCTCGCTCTATGGACAGAAAGACTGGGCAAACTGCCAGATGTTTGACCTCGTAGTAGCTGCTGGTGGTTTAGGCAACTTCACCAACAACGAGCTCGAGAAAGCTCTCGCCGGCAAGAATGCTAACGTTGACCTGAGCCTTTCGGAAAACTATGAGCGTCTCAATGGTAACTCTACCAAGAAGGATCTTGAGACTCTGTTCCAGCTCAACTACCTCTACTTCACTGCCCTCACCAAGGACGAGAAGGCGACATCAACCTATATGTCTTTTGTTGAGACTCAGCTCAAGAACAAGAGCAGCAATCCCGATGCAGCTTTGGCCGACAGTATCCAGACCACAAGCTACAACCACGACTGGCGCAAGATGCCATTCAACGCCGAGAACATCAAAGACGTGAACTATGACCGCGTGATAGAGATTGCCAAAGAGCGCACCGCCAACGCTGCCGACTTCACATTCTACTTTGTGGGTAGCTTCGACGAGGAGACTATCAAGCCTCTTATCGAACAATACATCGCCTCGCTGCCAGCACAACCTGGCGTGAAAGAGAACTTCAAGGAGGGCGCAAATCTTGTGACTGGCAACGTCAAGAACGAGTTTGCCCGTGCTATGGAGACACCACAAACCACCTCCCTCGTGATGTGGCACAGCTATGACGCTCCTTACACTATGGAGAACGACATCAAGACCGACATCGCTGGTCAACTGCTTGATGTAATCCTGCTTAAGAAAGTGCGTGAGGACGAGGGCGCTGCCTATTCACCTCATGGAAGTGCAGGAATGACTATAAAGGGCGACAAGCCTTTCACTCAGGCTCTCACCTACGTGTCGATGAAGCCCGAGAAGAAAGACCTCGTTATCAAGATTATGCGTGAGTCGCTCAACGACATTGCTAACGGTCAAATCGAGGCCGACGCTCTCCAAAAGATTAAAGAGAAGATGCTCAAGGACTATGACACCAACTCTAAGAGCAATGGTCACTGGATTAGCGTGCTCAACACATATAAAGCGTTTAATGTCGACCTCCAGAATGGTTACAAAGAGGCTGTAAACAAGGTGACTGCCAACGATGTGAGCAAGTTCGTGAAAGAAACTCTCGTGAACAGCAACAACTGCATCGAGGTTACTATGAACCCCGAGGGCGTGGACTTGACGCAAGCCAAGGCAAAACCTGCTCAGAAGGCTACTGCCAAAAAATCCGCCACTAAGAAAGCCGGCAAAAAAGGTAAAAGCCGTCGCAAATAAGCATCAGCTTATCTAAGCTATATAGAGATTGCGCCCACAGTCACATGTGAGGCGCAATCTTTCTTTATTTGAAGTTTAATCATTAACTGCCACTGTGTCGAGATGCTCCTCGCGAGTTATGTCGTCATAGTGTTTTTGGGATGCAGTTTTTATATTGTGTTGATCATGGCTGTTTTGTCAGCAACCGCTTGCGCAGGCGGCTCAGCGACTCGGGTGTGATGCCCAGGTAGCTTGCTATCGTGCGGTTAGTCATGCGGTTGTGTATGTCGGGAAAGCGCTCGGTGAGTGCCATATACCGTTCCTCTGGCGACTGGCTGTAGTCGTCAATGGTGCTTTTGAGCAGTTGATAGCACATCGCCTCGGCGAGGTGAGAGATGAACTCATGTCCCAGGTGTGCATCAATCTGCTCCACAGGAAGCTGATATATCAGCGAGTTCTCCATTGCCACAATGTCGAGAAGGTTGGGAAAGTTGTTGCAAGTGCCGCTGCAGCAAGCCACCAAGTCGCCAGTGAATGAAAACCATACAATGCGCTCACTGCCATTGTTGAGAGTGCGGGAATACTTCAGTGCCCCGCTCACCAGTAGCCCTATTCCCGAAGTCATTTCTCCCGCTTGGCACAGGACGTAGCCCCTGCCAAGCTCCACCTTCTTGCCCCGCTCAAGCAGCAGTTGTTTTATCTTGCTGTAGAAATCGCTATCGCTATAATCTATATATGTCATGTGAAAACTTTTTTTGCAAAGGTATTGATAATATCACCAATAGGCCTTACCCTAAATCAATATCGCTCAAAATGTTGACAATAGATAAGATGAAAAGTGCCTACCGCAGCATTTTTGACTTCTTGATGTTTTGTCCTCAATTTTCAGACGCAATCATCGCATGATTTGTTGCAGAAAAATGTCACAAATTGAGAAAATATTACCCCAAGTTAATCCATCTACACCTGAAATCTGGCTCCCTAAAACGTTGTATAAATAAATCGGAGCCTCGAAAAAACTGCGTTTTTCATTTTGTATTTCTCGCGGCTTGCACTAATTTTGCACTTTGAAAACCTAAATGCACAAAAATTCTATACTAATGAATACCAATTTAGAAAAATTACGCGAGCTGATGCGCGCTAAGGGTGTGGATGCCGTTATTATCCCCGGCACCGACCCGCATCAGAGTGAGTATGTGAGCGACTACTGGAAATTCCGTGACTGGGTGAGCGGCTTCACTGGCAGCAATGGCACCGCAGTGGTGACCCTCGAGAATGCCAGTCTGTGGACCGACTCCCGCTACTTCTTGCAGGCCGAGATAGAGCTTGAGGGTAGTGGCTTTGAGCTGCAGAAGGTGGAATACCGCGGCGAGTTGCAGGTTATCATGCAATGGCTCGCCAGGGAGATTCACGAGGACGACACCCTCGCCGTTGACGGTCGCCTGTTCTCGCTCATGGAAGCCAATCGCTTGGAGCAGCTGTGCGGCGAGAACGGTTTCCTCTTTGCCACCGACTTCTATCCTGCCGATGAGATTTGGAAAGACCGCCCTGCACGCCCCATGACGGCAGCATTTATCCATGCCGAGGAATATGCCGGCGAGGATGTGAAGAGCAAGCTCTCACGCACTATGGAGAAAGTGGAGCAGAGCGGTGCCGACAGCATTCTCATTACCGCCCTCGACGAGATAGCGTGGTTGCTCAACCTGCGTGGCAGCGACGTGGATTTCACGCCCGTGCTGGTGGCTTATTTCTACATGAGCAACAACGACCGTGTGCTCTTTATCGACGGCGACAAAGTGGATAAAGAGGTTGAGAGATACTTGAAGGATTATAATGTGCGAGTTAGAGACTACGACGACATCGAGAGATTCTTGTATAAGCGCAATGTTAATGACTCTATTATGCTCGACCCCAACAAGGTGAGCGACACGCTTGGGCAGGCGCTGGAGTGCGACAAGGTGTATGGCGCATCGCCAGTTGAGGCTCTAAAGGGCATCAAGAACGAGGTGCAGATTGAGGGCTTCCGCCGAGCTATGGAGCGTGACGGGGCAGCACTGGTGCGCCTTTTCAAGTGGATTGAGGAGACAGCGCCTACTGGCACCATCAATGAGATTGACGTGTGGGAAAGGGGCAAGCAGGAGCGCGCCAAGAGCGACCTGTATCGTGGCGACAGCTTCGAGATGATATGCGGTTATCGCGCGCACGGAGCCATTGTGCACTACAGCGCTACCCCCGAGAGCGCCAGCACCCTGCATGGCGAGGGACTGCTGCTCGTTGACAGCGGCGCGCAGTATCTTGATGGCACCACCGACATCACCCGCACCGTCACCTTAGGCAACCCTACTGCGCAAGAGAAGCACGACTTCACCCTCGTGCTAAAAGGTCACCTGGCGCTGAGCCGTGCGAAATTCCCGGTGGGCACCACCGGTGCGCATCTCGATGCCTTTGCACGTATGCCATTGTGGCAGGAGGCGATGACCTACGGCCACGGCACCGGTCATGGCTTGGGCCACTTCTTGAGCTGCCATGAGGGTCCTCACAGCATTCGCACCAACCTCAGCCCTGTGGCACTTGAGTTAGGCATGGTAACGAGCAATGAGCCAGGACTTTACAAGACTGGCGAGTATGGCATCCGCACCGAGAATATCCTCCTCGTGGTGGAAGGCCCTAAGACCGAGGATTTTGGCAATTTCCTCGAGTTTGAGACTTTGACCCTCTTCCCCTACGACCCCCGCCTTATCGACGTGAACATGCTCACCGCCGAGGAAATCAAGCAGGTGAACGACTACCACGCAATGGTGCTCGAGCGCCTCACGCCTTACCTCAACGAGGAAGAACAAGCGTGGCTTAATGAAAAGTGCAAGCACTTTTCATAATGCACAATGCATAATGCATAATGCACAATGTTTTTAATGTAGAAATTAAATAATCAATTAATGAAATCTGATACAGAGAATATTATAGTTGTAAAGAGTAAAGCTTTTGCTCTTAAATCAATAAAGCTCTATCGTTATTTGATTGATGAAAAACGAGAATACGTGCTGTCGAGGCAGTTCTTGCGTTCTGCAACAAGCATTGGTGCTAATGTGAAAGAGGCTATTCGTGGACAGAGTAATGCCGATTTTGGCGCAAAGATGAACATAGCATTAAAAGAAGCAAGTGAAACAGAATACTGGCTTGAGTTAATGCAAGAGAGTGAATATATTTCCATTGATATAGGGAAGAAACATTAAATGATTGTATAGAATTAATAAGAATTCTCACTGCAATAGTAAAATCAACTTTTGAAAAAAAATAATATATATTCATGATGTGCTGTGCATTGACAATTATGCATTTAATTAATTGTGCATTGTGCATTATGAATTTTGCATTAGATGAATTATGGCAATTATACGAAAAGTTAGGGGATTTACCCCAAAGATTGGGCAGGGCACTTTCCTTGCCGACAACGCAGTAGTAGTGGGCGATGTCACTATCGGCGACGAGTGCAGCATCTGGTTTGGCGCTGTGCTGCGTGGCGATGTGAACACCATTACCCTTGGTAACCGAGTTAATGTGCAGGACGGCAGCGTGTTGCACACGTTGTATCAAAAGTCCACCATCGAGATTGGCGACGATGTGTCAATCGGTCACAATGTCACCATTCACGGCGCCAAAATCCATGATATGGCCCTCATTGGCATGGGCAGCGTGGTGCTCGACAATGCCGAGATAGGGGAGGGCGCCATCATCGCCGCCGGCAGCGTGGTGCTCAGCGGCACCAAGGTTGGTCCTCACGAGCTGTGGGCAGGCTCACCAGCTAAGTTCAAGAAGATGGTTGACCCCGCGCAAGCCAAGGAAATCAACGTGAAAATCGCTCGCAACTACCTGATGTATAGCACCTGGTACGAAGAGTAAGTGATAAGTTTTAAGTGTCAAGACTCTCCCCTCTCCCCTC
>CALAVD010000386.1 GCA_937892085.1 uncultured Prevotellaceae bacterium | reverse complement strand
GACCACCGAGATCTACACTCTTTCCCTACACGACGCTCTTCCGATCTGTCATTTTCAAGATTGGTGCTGTCAGTCACATAGTCCTGCCCTATCTTACCCATCCACTCAAGAATCTCGGCACGCGAAACACAAAGCAACGGCCTTACTACTACCCCATTGCGTGGCTTCATACCTGTAAGACCTGCTATGCCAGTGCCCCGCAGGGCGTTAAGGAAAAACGTCTCGATATTATCGTCACTGTGATGAGCAACTGCGATGCAATTACAGCCATAAGCCAGCCTCTGTTTTTCAAACCACTCATACCGCAACTCGCGGCATGCCATCTCCATCGACACGCCATGCTCAGTCATGTATGCCGCCACATCAAAGTGCTTTATATCAAGAAGCACGTCAAGTTTTTGACATAACTCTGAAACAAATTTCTCATCACGGTTGCTCTCGTCTCCACGCAGGTGGAAGTTACAGTGAGCGGCACGGCAGTTGTAGCCAAGTTCAAGCAGTACCCGCAGCAGCGCTACTGAGTCGGCACCACCACTAAGGGCTACCAGCACAAGCATCGACGTGTCGATTAGAGGTCCTTTGTCGATAAACGATTTTACCTTATATATAAATTTTTCTTCCATTTATAAAAAAGGATGTGACAGGTGACACATCCTCTGTTTATGCTATGCAGCTAACCAAATATTAAGGGATGAGATTGTGGCTGCGGAACACTTTCTGGATCTTCTCGAGAGCTGTGCTAACTTGCTCGCGAGTGTGAGTAGCCATGAGGCTGAAGCGGATGAGTGTGTCATTTGGCGCAACAGCTGGCGAAACCACAGGATTCACGAAGATGCCTTCATCAAGCAACTCACGAGTGATGAGGAAAGTGAGGTTGTTGTCACGGATAAAGAGCGGAATAATAGGCGTCTCGGTGTGACCAATCTCGCAACCCATCTGGCGGAAGCCCTCAAGGGCATAGTGGGTGTTCTCCCAAAGTTTCTCCTGACGCTCAGGCTCGGCAATCATGATGTCGAGAGCGGCACTCACGGCAGCTGTGGCAGCAGGAGTGATGCTCGCGGTGAAGATATAGCTGCGGCTGTGGTGACGCAAGTAGTTGGTAATCACCTCATCGGTAGCGATGAAACCACCAAGCGAAGCAAACGACTTGCTGAAGGTTCCCATAATAAGGTCAACCTCGTCGGTCAACCCAAAGTGGTCACACACGCCGCGACCACCGTTGCCAAAGACGCCAATGCCGTGAGCCTCATCAACCATAATGCTGGCATCATATTTGCGAGCCAATTCAACAATGTCGGGAAGTTTGCATACATCGCCCTCCATTGAGAACACACCATCTGTGACGATGAGCTTCACCTTGTCAGGGTTACACTTCTGCAACTGTGCCTCGAGCGATGCCATGTCGTTGTGCTTATATTTGAGCGACTGAGAGAATGACAGGCGACGACCTTCGATGATTGATGCGTGATCCTGCTCATCCCAAAGGATATAGTCCTCACGACCAGTTAGACACGAAACGACGCCGAGATTCACCTCAAAACCGGTGCTATAGATCATAGCATCTTCCTTGCCCTCATAGGCAGCAAGTTTCTGCTCAAGATCCTTATGGATGTCGAGAGTTCCATTAAGAAATGGTGAGCCAGCTAAACCAGTACCATATTTTTCGGTAGCCTTAATAGCTGCATCGCGTACCCGAGGGTCGGTAACTAATCCCGAATAGCAGTTAGAGCCGAACATCAGCACCTTCTTGCCATTGATGATAACTTCGGTGTCCTGCTCACTTGATATAGCTCGGAAATAAGGATAAATGCCTGCCGCTTTGGCCTTTTGAGGCTCTGTGTAGCTTGCCAGCTTCTGTTGTAATAACTTCATAAAATCTTTTATTGCAGTAGTATAAAACTATTACCTATCGTTTCAGCTTGCAAAATTACAAAAAAAATTGTTATAACTATAAAATATCTTAATCTTTTGATGTAAAAAAGTATTAACGAGGCTTCAAACAATGCAGAATACTGAATACCGAACACCTAACTTTCCAGAAACAAGAGAGCTCTTGCGAGACAACCGGGAGCTGCAACAGCAGTCACCACAATGGTCATGTATTGGTCATGTATTGCAAACCGCCGGTTTGCATAGTACCGATAAAATCATTACCTTTGTGGCAAGTTTTATTTCTTGCAAATAATGGATTTCAAGCTACTTTCTAAATATAAGCCAACCGGGGACCAACCGCAAGCAATCAAAGAGCTTGTGGATGGGGTGAACAGCGGCTTGCCGTGCCAGACGCTGCTCGGCGTGACGGGCTCGGGAAAGACGTTCACTATGGCAAACGTCATCGCACAGACCAACCGCCCTACCCTCGTCTTGTCGCACAACAAGACTCTGGCGGCCCAGCTCTATGCCGAGTTCAAATCGTTTTTCCCCGAGAACTCGGTGCAGTACTTCGTGTCCTACTACGACTACTACCAACCCGAGGCCTATCTTCCCTCAAGTGACAAATACATTGAGAAAGACCTCGCCATCAACAAAGAGATTGATCGCCTGCGACTTGCCACCGTCACCGCTCTGCTCTCGGGCCGCCGCGACGTAATAGTGGTGTCGAGCGTGTCGTGCATATATGGCATGGGCAACCCCGAGAATATTGAGGCTAACATCGTGCGGCTCAAGGTGGGCATGAACATAGGCCGTGACGCTTTTCTGCGACGAGGAGTCCTACAACGTTTTGGTAGCCTCTCACCCCTCACCCCTCACCTCCCACCTCCAAAAAGCCACTGCCGACAGCTTCGGCACGGAGTTCATGGACTACA
>CALAVD010000385.1 GCA_937892085.1 uncultured Prevotellaceae bacterium | reverse complement strand
AGCGTGAGCGCTACACCTTATTATATATAATATAGGGGGGTGATTTTGGGATACCAAAAAACAAACTTGGCATAGTCTTTGCATTTTTAAAATAAAACGTTACCTTTGCGGCACTTTTAAAAAATAATAAGAACATGGGATATTTAGTCACCGACAACAAGAAAATCACCACCAAGCGCATCCGTGAGATGAAGCGCACAGGCGAGAAGATAGCAGTATTGACATCCTACGACTACACCATCGCATCGCTGGTGGAGCAGGGCGGCATCGACATGATACATGTGGGCGACAGCGCATCGAATGTGATGCAGGGCAACGCCACCACGGTGCCCATCACCCTCGACGACATGATAGTGTATGGCCGCACCGTGGCACGAGCATGCAAACGAGCCATCACTTGTATCGACATGCCCTTTGGCACCTATCAGGGCGACCCTTATAAGGCTCAGGAGAATGCGGTACGCCTAATCCAGAGCACCGGCATCGACTCGGTGAAATGTGAGGGCGGCAGCGAGATTCGCGAGGCATTGGAGTTGATAATTCGCGCCGGCATCCCCATCTGTGGCCACTTAGGGCTCACTCCGCAGTCTATCTACCAGTTTGGCACCTACGCCCTGCGTGCGCAAGAGGAAGCTGAAGCGCAGAAGCTCATTGACGACGCCAAGATGCTGGAGGAGATAGGCTGCTATGCCCTTGTGCTGGAGAAAATTCCAGCAACTCTCGCCAAACGCGTCACCGAGAGCGTGGGCATTCCCACCATAGGCATTGGTGCCGGAGCTTACTGCGACGGCCAGGTGCTGGTGGTTCAGGACATGCTGGGCATGAACATGGGCTTCAAACCCAAATTCCTGCGCCACTACAACAACATAGGCGAACAAATCATCGACTCGGTAAACCACTATGTGGAAGACGTGAAAAATGGGTTCTTCCCCAGCGAGACCGAAAGCTACTGACCTAAATGTCAAGTTTTAAATTGATTATAACATTACATCCCTCACGAGTCATTCAGCTCATGAGGGATGTAGATTTTACCCAACGGAAAACACATCACCAACTTTCGCCTATACGCAAAAGAATGTCTCGAGCTAACTTGTGTCCCTGTTGTGAGGATTTCTGCAACCATTCTATTGCCTTAGGTGTACTTTTTGTGACACCCTCGCCGCTGGCGTAACACAGACCAAGCATGTATTGAGAATCGGCATCGCCTTGAAGAGCCGCCTGACGATACCAATACACCGCCTGCGATTTATCCTCTTTTACACCTTCTCCAAGCTGGTAGCAGTTGCCCAAGTTGAACTGGGCTCCCGGATATCCCTGCTCGGCTGCACGCGTGTACCAACGAACCGCCACTTCCTGATTCTGCTTCACTCCGCCATTGCCATAGTCAAAAATTTTGCCTAACACAAACTGCGCCGAGGGGTCACCGCCATTAGCCCGCATCGTAGCCCTATCGTAGGCTTTCTTGTATAGAGCATTAGCATTCCCCATATTTGCAGAGCACCCCTTCCCTGTCTCATAGCAAAAAGCCAGGAAATAGAGCCCGGCGGGATAATTCTGCTCTGCCGATTTCTTTGCCCAGACAAAAACTAAAGAGTCGTTCTCCTCAACCCCATAACCGCTGTGATAGCAGCTGGCAAGCTGATATTGCGCTTCGGGATCTCCGTCTCTTGCAAGCAAATAGAAATCCCTCGCCTTTCCATACAAGGGAGGCGCCAAGGACTCAACTATGCTTCCCTGTTTTTTCTCTTGTGCTTCTTGAGGTGTTGGATTTGTGATTCCCTTAATGTCGTCGATTGTCATGGAACCGTAGATGATGACTACCGAGGTCTCCTTGTCTTGTGCGAGCAGCAGAAAGACGTTCTGGTCGCCTCCTGTCTTAGCATAAATTGAAGCCTGCTGTCCCCCTTCATCCACATCGATAACACTCTCGAAATTGTCTTTCTCAATCCACTTATTGCACACTTTAGCGAGCTTCTCGGCGGTCTGTGGTGTGCTTGCCGAGACGATTTCGAGGCGGTCAACTTTATCGGCAATAGAACCAATTTTAAGATTTGTTTTGCTCTGCGCTGGCATCATCTTCATCGCCGCCTTGCCTATAGTGACACAGGAGTACCCTTCCTCGCCCTTGAATTGCTTGGAAAAAGATTCCTGCGCGCTTGCCGTCATGCCCACTGCGAGCATGAGAATGAGTATCAAAAATGTCCGTTTCATGATTATATTAAATTTTGCTGAACAGTATTGTTTATTTCGTTGATTTTCTCGTTGGCATCGTCAAGCTGGTCCATCCCCTTGTTAAGTACAGTTGAAAATTTCTCTAAAGCGGCGATAGCAATCTCCTCGTCGCTGGCTGTCAGCTCTGGCTCCTCTTGGGGTGACACTTGCGCCTGGGCGATATGCTCCACATTATTTATATAGGCGCTTGCAGGCTTGACGTGGGACCGTGATTGGGGTTTGGAATGCTGCTGTGGCTGCTGCTCGGGCTGAATGTTCTCGTCGCGAATCGTCACGCTCTGACCATTAGAGACGGAATTGATATTCTCTTCAATTTTTGCGATAATCTGTGGATTATCATCTTTCGGCGTCGGCTGTCGGTTGTTGCGCATGAGCCACCACCCTACTGCCGCTATCACCGCCACCAAAGCCGCTACCGCCCAAGCTGATGGTCTCCTGAACAACGGAACAACCTTCGCCTTGCGACCCTCTTGCGACTCCCACTCGTCAATCATGTCGCTGAGCGACGATTGCATGCCGCTTGGCACTTTCACCTCATCTTCCACTTGCTCCAACGCCTGCAAGAGCGCGGCATCGGCATCATCACCGGCAAGTTCTTTGCGCAGCAGTTCCTCCTCGTCGAGAGATGTCTCGCCGCTGTAAAACTTGTTAAGTAATATGTCTAAGTCGTTCTTGTTCATGATGAGATGATTGTTTGGAGTTGGGCTCTTAGTGATTTTCTCGCTCGGCTCAGGACCACCCTCGCATTGACTGCCGTGAGGCCTGTGGCTTTCTCTATCTCCTGCATCGAACATCCATTGATGTCGCGCAGCCGCACCACTTGCTGTTGCTGAGCCGGCAGTCTTGCCAGGCAGTGGTTTAGAATCTGTGCCGTCTGTTGTCGCTCGATGTGCCGCGAGGCATCATCGTTGCCGGCTAATGGCAGTTCTTCGGGCGGCTTCTCCACCATGTCGATGCTCGCCGCCCGATGGCGGTCAAGACACAAGTTGCGCACGAGCGTAACGCAGTAGGCTTGTGGGTTGTCAACGTTGGCTAACGAGTCGCGGCGGTTCCACATCTTCATGTAGGCATCCTGCACGGCGTCTTTGGCATCATCCTCATTGCCGAGCATCAGGTAAGCCACCTTATATAGCTTGGCATTTAGAGGCAGGAACCGTTGTTTAAACTCGTCGGCGTTCACAACTCTCCGTTAAACTATTTGCCGAAATTCACCATTTTATGGGTGTCTTCGGGGTTGATTTTGCCTTCTATCAAGACGACAGCCACATTATCCTCCTCAACGGCAATGATGAGCATTTTGTTGATAATTTTATCATCGCCCTGAGTGAGAATTAATGCGCTCTCCCCTTCCTCGCTTGCGTCAACCATCACGTCAAAGCCATCGACACCATCAGTCATAATCTTCTTGGCGATAGCGATTTGGCTGCTCGACGGTTTTTCAATGCCAATCAGTCTAATCGCATCTATGGTTTTCATCATCTCTGCCTTGTCGCCTCCGGCACTCATCGCCATGCCCAGCATTGCTTTGTCAAGAGTCATCTCCTGCACATTGTCGGCCTTCGGGAATGCGTTAAACACCTCGTCAAGAGTCTTGCTGAAAGCCGTGGCGCCAATCATCGCCACAAGCGCTAATACCAATAATTTCTTCATGATTCAAATAATATTTTTGTGTGAATAATAATCGTTACACCAATCAAGACGTAAAGGTAACACAAAATGTTACACCAAATGGCAAATTTTTATCAAAAAAAACATTTTTAGCAGATTGGCAGGCTCAACTCTTGCTTCATTTTTTCAAAAAAAATATTGAGGTGCCAAAATTTTGCGATAAAAGTATTATCTTTGTGAGCGATTATAAAAAACCGGCACATCATGAGCGAGAATTATATTGTATCGGCGAGGAAATACCGCCCAGCGAGTTTTTCTACTGTAGTGGGTCAAAAGGCTTTGACTCACACCCTTAAAACCGCCATTAAGAATGAGCAGTTGGCGCACGCCTACCTGTTTTGCGGCCCTCGTGGCGTGGGCAAGACCACGTGTGCGCGCATCTTTGCGAAGGCTATCAACTGCGAAAATCTGGGCGCCGACGGTGAGCCGTGCAACGAGTGCGAGTCGTGCCAAGCGTTCAATGAGCAGCGCTCCTACAACATCCTTGAGCTTGACGCCGCAAGCAACAACTCGGTGGACGACATCCGCAACCTCACCGACCAGGTGCTCGTCCCTCCCCAGATAGGCCGCTACCGCGTGTTTATCATCGACGAGGTTCACATGCTTTCAACTCAGGCGTTCAACGCGTTCCTCAAGACCCTTGAGGAGCCACCACACTATGCCATCTTTATTCTCGCCACCACCGAGAAGCAGAAGATTATCCCCACCATCCTGTCGCGCTGCCAGATTTATGACTTCGCCCGCATCACGGTGCCCGACATCGTGGAGCAGCTGCAGCACATCTGCCAAGACAAGGGCGTTACTGCCGAACCCTCGGCATTGAACGTGATAGCGCAAAAGGCCGATGGCGCGATGCGCGACGCCCTGTCGATATTTGACCAAGTGCTCGCCTCGAGCGAGGGCAACATCACCTACCAGGCAGCCATCGAGAACCTCAATGTCCTCGACTACGACTACTACTTCCGCCTCGACAAGACGTTCCTCACTGGCGACGTGCCACAGGCGCTACTCATCTACAAGGAAATCAGGGACAAGGGCTTTGACTCACTATTCTTTATCAACGGCTTGGCGCAGCACCTGCGCGACCTGATGGTAGCCAGCACGCCCCAGACAGTGGGTCTGCTGGAGATGAACAGCGACATTGCCCAGCGACACGTCAAGGCGGCAGCATGCTTCAACGCCCACTTTTTCTACATGGCGATGGACCTGTGCAACACCTGCGACTTGCAGTACCGCGAGACCAGCAACAAGCAGTTTGTGGTAGAGCTCACACTCATCAAGCTGTGCCAACTCATGGGTGGCACGCCCGTGCAGCAGCCAGCACAACCGCGAGTGCAGAAGATAGCTGCCGCGCCAGCGGCGCCTCAGCCCGCACAACCAGCGCCACAGCACCCCACTCCAGCAGCACCAGCTCCTGCCGCTCCAGTTGTTCCCGCACAGCCCACAGCTCCCGCTCCCACAGCCACCACAGCACACCCGCAGTTCGCCCCCACGCAATCTCAACCTGCCGCGAAACCTGCACCTGCCCCTCAGCGCATACTCATCAACAAGCAACCGGCTGTGACTACCCCTAACAGCGATGCCGCACCCTCGACAGCCGCTACCAGCCACACCACCAAGTTCACCGCCGAGCAGCTAATAAGTGCATGGAAACGCTACATGGAGCAGAACCCTGGCGAGATAATACTTCTGAGCGCAATGCGCAACTCGTTGCCTCAAAAGGTGAACGACACCACCTATCTCGTTGAGGTGGAGAATACCGCACAAGTCGAAGCTATCAACAGCAGCATGACCAAGCTGCTGCAATTCCTGCGCAACGAGGTGGGCAACGACATGGTGGCCCTTGATATCAAGATTTCGCCAAAGGGCGTATCGACAATGGCGAAGACCGACCGCGAGATTGTCGCCGACATGCGTCAGCGCAACCCCGAGTTCAACAAAATGATCGACGACTTCAAGCTCACGCTTAGTTAATGCCGGTGGAATAGACAATAGTGGAATAGACAATAGTGGAATAGACAATAGTGGAATAGTGGCTCTACTATTCTACTGCTCTACTGCTCTACTGCTCTACTATTCTACTGCTCTACTATTCTACTGCTCTACTATTCTACTATCACGGCAGCTCGATGTCGCCCTCGAAGACCTCGGTGGCGGGGCCTGTCATGTAGATGTGGTTGTCGCTCGCGCGCCACTCTATCTCAAGTGAGCCGCCATCCATCACGATTGTCGCTTTGCGCTTGGTGCGTCCTGTTAGTGCTGCCGCCACGAGTGTGGCACACGCTCCGGTGCCGCAAGCCATGGTGATGCCGCTGCCGCGCTCCCACACGCGCATCCTAATCTCCTGAGGGCTGACCACCTGCGCAAACTCGATGTTGCACCGCTGCGGGAAGCGCGAGTGAAACTCCAGTCCTGGCCCCACTTTAGCAAGGTCGATAGCCTCTACATCGTCAACGAAAATCACATAATTAGGGTTTCCTATCGAGACAAATACCCCCTCGGGCAGCGACTCGCCCTCCGTGAGGAATTGGGTGGAGTCGGCAAGCACCGGCTCCATCAGGTCAACTGTCACGCTCCGAACCTTATCGTCGTCGTCAACGTCGAGGTATAGCATCTTGATGCCGGCACGCGTGAGCATGCTGATGGTTGTCTTGCTGGTGAGACCGCGCTCATACACAAACTTGCCGAGGCATCGGCTGGCATTGCCGCACATCTGCCCCTCAAGTCCGTCGGCGTTGATGATGCGCATAGTAAAATCGGCCTCGGGCGAGCGACCTATCAGTATCAGTCCGTCGCTGCCGATCCCCGTGTGCGGTTTGCTCCAAGCAATAGACGCCTTATTAGGGTCGGGGATGGTGTTATACTCGGTGTCAACATAGATGTAGTCGTTGCCCAAGCCATGCATCTTCACGAAATGTATTTTCTCTTTCATTTTAGTTTATAGGTTTTTATGGTGGCAAAGTTAAACATTTAGTTTGAGTTAAGGCCCTTTTTCAGCTAAATTTTGTTATTTTAATATAATAAAAAGGAAGTGCTCTAAAAATTGTATTACATTTGTTGAATATTACGAAACCAACCCAAAACAAAG
>CALAVD010000384.1 GCA_937892085.1 uncultured Prevotellaceae bacterium | reverse complement strand
TGGACATCACTTTCGTCACCTCGGCAAAAACCGACAAGGAGGCTATGTCGCTCCTCAAACAGTTCGGTCTTCCTTTCAAGAATCAGCAAAAATAATTCATAATGGCAAAAGAATCAATCAAAGCAAGAGAACGCAAAAGAGCCAAGATGGCTGCCAAATACGCTGCAAAGCGTGCTGAACTCAAGGAAATCGTTCGCAAGGGCGACCCCGAAGAGGTAGAGAAAGCCGTCATCGCTCTCCAGAAACTCCCGAAGAACGCCTGTCCCATCCGCCAGCATAACCGCTGCCAGCTCACAGGCCGCCCCAAGGGTTACATGCGTCAGTTTGGCATCTCACGTATCAACTTCCGCGAGATGGCATCTCAGGGCCTGATCCCCGGAGTGAGAAAAGCAAGCTGGTAATTATTTTTGAGAAAATCAAATAAAAAAGTAGTATTAAATATTGTTCGACTACAGTTCGAATTAATTTAAACAACAATTCAAACAATGACTGATCCAATTGCAGATTATTTGACAAGATTGAGGAATGCGATCAAGGCACAGCACCGTGTCGTTGAAATCCCTTCTTCGAAATTGAAGAAAGAGATCACTAAGATTCTCTTCGATCAGGGCTACATCCTTAACTACAAGTTTGTAGAACCCGAAGACTCTCCTGTAGGTACCATTAAAATCGCGCTCAAGTATGACGCGGTAGATAAGGTAAATGCAATCAAGTGTCTCAAGCGTGTCTCCCGACCTGGTCTCCGCCAGTATGCCGGTTACAAAGACATGCCACGTGTGTTAAATGGTTTAGGTATCGCCATCGTGTCAACTTCTAAGGGCGTTATGACCAACAAGCAGGCTAAGGCCGAGAAGATTGGTGGCGAGGTATTGTGTTACGTTTATTAAAAATAGGAGGATATAACTATGTCAAGAATAGGTAAATTGCCAATCGCTATACCCGCCGGCGTAACAATCGACATCAAAGACAATGTCATCACCGTTAAGGGTCCTAAGGGCGAGCTTAAGCAAGCAGTGAACCCTAATATCAAAGTCGAGATTGAGGACGGCAATATCAATGTCACTCGCCCCGACGATAACCGCGAGTCGCGCGCACAGCACGGTCTCTACCGAGCACTCATCAACAATATGGTGACCGGCGTTAGCGCCGGTTTCAAGAAGGAGCTCGAAATCGTGGGTGTGGGATACAAGGCCGAGAGCAAGGGGCAAGTGCTCCAGCTCACGCTGGGTTACTCTCACGCTATCTACTTGAAGATGCCTCCCGAGGTTTCGGTTAACGCCGTGACTGAGCGCAACAAGAACCCGCTCATCACTCTGGAGTCGTGCGACAAGCAGCTTCTTGGACAAATTTGCGCCAAGATTCGCTCATTCCGCAAGCCCGAACCTTACAAGGGCAAGGGTGTTAAGTTCGTTGGCGAGGTTATTCGCCGCAAGTCAGGTAAAACGGCTGCTGCCAAGTAATAATTAAGACACTTACACTACTATGATATCTAAAGAACAAAGACGTAGAAAAATCAAGGCGCGTATCCGCGGAAAAATCAGCGGTACTGCCCAGCGTCCACGCTTGTGCGTCTTCCGCAGCAACAAGCAAATCTATGCCCAACTCATCGACGACGTTGCTGGCAACACTATCGTGTCGGCATCTTCTAAGGGGATTGAGCAGGGCACCAAGAGCGAAATCGCAGCTCAGGTAGGCGAGAATGTAGCCAAGAAGGCTATCGCCGCAGGTATTGATACTGTCGTTTTCGACCGCAACGGTTTCTTGTTCCACGGCCGCGTTAAGTCGCTCGCCGATGGAGCACGCAAGGGTGGTCTGAAATTCTAAAATCACAATTATGGCTAAAAATAATAGAGTTAAAGTTTCAAGCGATGTGGAATTGAAGGATCGCCTCGTGGCTATCAACCGCACCACGAAGGTTACAAAGGGTGGTCGCACGTTCACTTTCGCTGCTATCGTTGTCGTTGGTGACGGCAATGGTGTGATTGGTTACGGCCTGGGTAAGGCCAATGAGGTGACTACTGCTATCGCCAAGGGCGTGGAAGTGGCTAAGAAGAACCTCATCAAGGTGCCTGTTTACAAGGGCACTATCCCTCACGAGCAAGCCGCTAAGTTTGGTGGCTCACGCATCATTATGCAACCCGCCACTCCAGGTACTGGTGTTAAGGCTGGTGGTGCCATGCGTGCCGTGCTCGAGAGTGTCGGCGTGACCGATGTGATCTGTAAGTCGAAGGGCTCTTCCAACCCTCACAACCTGGTGAAGGCCACTTTCAAGGCTCTCTCGGAGCTGCGCAGCCCTATGACTATTGCCCACTATCGTGGTATTTCTTTGGATAAAGTGTTTAACGGTTAAAATTTTGACTATTATGGCTAAAATCAGAATCAAACAAGTCAAGAGCCGCATCAATCGTCCGGCACGTCAGAAAAGAACCCTCGATGCTCTGGGTCTGAGAAAAATGAATCAAGTCGTTGAGAAGGAAGACACTCCTCAAGTCTTGGGTATGATTAACCAAGTTCGTCACCTTGTAGAAGTAACGAACGCTGAATAATAAATGCACTATGGAATTAAGTAATTTAAAACCAGCAGTAGGTTCTAATAAGAGCAAGCGTCGCATTGGTCGCGGACCAGGCAGCGGCATGGGAGGAACTTCTACTCGTGGACACAAGGGTGCCAAGTCGCGCTCAGGTTACAAGAAAAAGGTGGGATTCGAAGGTGGACAGATGCCATTGCAGCGCCGTGTTCCTAAATTCGGATTCAAGAATATCAATCGCGTTGAGTATAAAGCTATCAACATCACCACTATTGAGCAGCTCGCTGCTAACAAAAACCTCGACAAGGTTACTGTTGCCGACCTCATCCAGGCTGGATATGTACGCAAGAACCAGCTCGTGAAGATTCTTGGTGTTGGAACTCTCAGCAAGAAAGTTGATGTTGAGGCCAACGCATTCTCTAAGAAGGCTGAGGAAATCATTACCGCAGCTGGAGGAACTATCAACAAACTTTAACTAAGAGATAATGAAATTCATTCAAACATTAAAGAATATCTGGAAGATTGAAGACCTGCGCAAGAGGCTTACCATCACTTTCATGTTTATCCTCATCTATCGATTTGGATGCCAAGTGGTGTTGCCAGGTATCGACCCAAACCATCTCCAAGAGCTCGCTAAATTCACTAATAAGAGTGGTCTTATGCAGCTGCTTGATATGTTCTCGGGTGGTGCTTTCGCTCAGGCGTCGGTTTTCGCACTCGGTATCATGCCCTATATCACTGCCTCGATCGTGATTCAGTTGATGGGTATGGTGATGCCCAGTTTCCAGAAGATGCAGCGTGAAGGTGAGAGCGGACGCATGAAGCTCAACCAGTACACACGCTATCTCACTGTGGCTATCCTCTTGGTGCAGGGTTTTGCCTATCTGCTCAACCTCTCACACCAAGTGGGTATTACCTTCAGTGGCTTAAGATTGGCTTTGCTCACTCTCGTGCTCTCGGCTGGCGGTATGTTCATCATGTGGCTCGGCGAGAAGATCACCGACAAGGGTATTGGCAACGGTATCTCACTCATCATCTTTGTGGGTATCATCGCTCGCTTCCCTATCGCATTCTGGTCGGAGTTCACCGGACGTCTCACCAGCTCGCAGGGTGGTCTTGTGATGTTCCTCGTTGAGATTATCGTGCTCTTTGCTGTCACAGCAGGCGCCGTGATGCTCACTCAGGGAACTCGCAAAGTGCCCGTGCAGTATGCAAAGCGCATCGTTGGCAACAAGCAATATGGTGGCGCGCGTCAGTACATACCTCTGAAGGTAAATGCTGCTAACGTGATGCCTATCATCTTCGCCCAGGCTCTTATGTTCATCCCTCTCACTATTGCGGGATTCAGCTCTGAAGGCTCGGGATTTGCTGCCACTTTTGCCGACATTAACGGTTTCTGGTATAACGTGGTTTACTTCTTGCTTATCGTTGCTTTCACCTATTTCTACACCGCCATCACCGTGCGACCCACTCAGATGGCCGAGGAGATGAAGAAGAACAGCGGTTTCATCCCTGGCATCAAGCCAGGCAAGAAGACTGCCGAGTATCTCGACTCTATCATGTCGAGAATCACTCTGCCAGGGTCTATATTCCTTGGTATCGTGGCTATCATGCCAGCTTTCGCACGACTGATGGGCGTGAACCAGAACTTTGCACAATTCTTCGGTGGAACATCATTGCTTATTAGTGTGGGTGTGGTTCTCGACACGCTGCAGCAAATCGAGACTCACCTCAGGATGCACCACTATGATGGACTCATGAAGAGTGGTAAAATCAAGGGAAGAGCTTCTTAACGCATTCAACCCGGCAGATTTTTAACTCAAGTTTTGAGTATGATTTATTTAAAGACCGAAGAAGAGATAGAATTGCTCAGGGAAGCTGACCTCGTGGTGGCGCGCACGCTTGGCGAACTTGCTAAGTGGGTCGCCCCCGGGATCACTACCCGGAAGCTCAACAATATCGCCGACGAGTACATTCGCTCACAAGGGTGCGTGCCTGGGTTCTTAGGACTCTATGGATATCCGGCATCGGTGTGCATCTCTGTTAATGAGACTGTAGTACACGGCATCCCCTCGGGATATGTGCTGCGCGAAGGCGACATCGTTTCTATCGACTGCGGAGCGGTGACTAAAGAGGGTTTCAATGGCGACTCTTGCTACACGTTTTGTGTGGGAGAAGTGAGCGAGGAAGTGCGACAGCTCCTCATCACCACCAAGGAATCTCTTTACGAGGGAATCAAGAAAGCTATTCCTGGCAACCGCATCGGTGACATTGGCAACACCATTCAGCAGTACTGCGAGAAAAGAGGATATGGAGTGGTGCGAGAGATGTGCGGACACGGAGTGGGAAAGAAACTCCACGAAGCCCCCGACGTTCCCAACTACGGGCGTCGCGGCACCGGACCTCTCATCAAGAACGGCATGACGATTGCCATAGAGCCCATGATCAACATGGGAAGCAAGAACATCGTCATTGAGCGCGACGGATGGACTACACGCACTAAAGACTTCAAGCCCTCGGCTCACTTTGAGCACTCGGTGGCTGTTCACAATGGCAAGCCCGATATCCTTTCTTCTTTTGACTACATCAAGGAAGTGCTGGGCGACCGATTCATTTAAATAAACTGTAAATACTCACATCACACACACGATTTCTTTATGGCTAAACAAAATGCTATCGAATTAGACGGAACAATAGTAGAGGCGTTGTCAAACGCTATGTTCCGCGTCGAACTGGAAAACGGTCATCAAATCACAGCTCACATCTCGGGCAAGATGAGAATGCACTACATCAAAATCTTGCCTGGCGACAAAGTGAGAGTGGAGATGTCACCCTACGACTTGAGCAAGGGAAGAATTGCTTTTAGATACAAATAATTTTGATTCATTTAAAATCACAACTTACATAAACACACTACTATGAAAGTTAGAGCTTCAATAAAAAAACGCAGTGACGACTGCAAAATCGTGCGTCGTAAAGGGCGTTTATACGTGATTTGCAAGAAAAATCCTAAGTTTAAGCAGCGTCAAGGATAATTTTTATTAATTTTGCACAAAATTTCAGTTTTATAATATGGCAATAAGAATTGTGGGCGTTGACCTGCCCCAGAACAAGAGAGGTGTTATCGCTCTCACTTATATCTACGGCATTGGTCGTAGCTCGGCAGCTAAAATCCTGGCCGAGGCTGGAGTGAGCGAGGATACTAAGGTCAAAGATTGGACCGACGCCGAGGCTGCCAAAGTTCGCGAGGTAATCGGCGAGAACTACAAGGTTGAAGGTGACCTGCGTAGCGAAGTACAAATGAACATCAAGCGACTCATGGACATCGGTTGCTATCGTGGCATTCGCCACCGCAACGGTCTGCCAGTGCGCGGGCAGAGCACCAAGAACAATGCTCGCACTCGCAAGGGACGCAAGAAAACTGTTGCTAATAAGAAGAAAGCTACTAAATAATTTTAAGGTATGGCAAAGAAAACAGTCGCAGCTAAGAAGAGAGTTGTTAAAGTTGATGGAGTGGGACAGCTTCATGTGCACTCTTCATTTAACAACATCATTGTGTGTCTCGCCAACAGCGAGGGACAAGTTATTTCATGGTCTTCGGCAGGCAAGATGGGGTTCCGTGGCTCTAAAAAGAACACTCCCTACGCCGCCCAAATGGCAGCCCAAGACTGTGCTAAGGTGGCCTATGACCTCGGTCTCCGCAAGGTTAAGGCTTATGTGAAAGGACCTGGCAACGGACGCGAATCAGCTATCCGTACCATCCATGGCGCTGGCATTGCAGTGACCGAGATTATCGATGTCACTCCACTGCCACACAACGGATGTCGTCCTCCTAAGAGAAGAAGAGTTTAATCAAAACACGCAAGGTTTTGTATTCTACTTCTAAAGTGTTTTTTTATTAATTTTTTCGCGAATCTCTGTCAGTGATTGGATTGCACCTTTTTTAACAACCTCTCTGCAATCGCGGCTGCACTGAAGCGATTCATCCAGAACTTAACTTTTTTAATTATTAAACAAAAAAATGGCTAGATATACCGGTCCAAAATCAAAAATCGCACGCAAATTTGGCGAGCCAATTTTCGGAGAAGATAAGGTTCTTGCTAAAAGAACTAACCCTCCAGGCCAGCATGGTGCCAACAGAAGAAGAAAACTCTCAGAGTACGGTACGCAGCTTCGCGAAAAACAAAAAGCAAAGTACACCTACGGCGTGCTTGAGCGTCAGTTCCGTAACCTCTTCAAGAAAGCTTCGTCTTCTAAGGGTGTAACAGGCGAGGTGCTTCTGCAGCTCCTCGAGGCAAGACTCGACAATGTCGTTTATCGCCTTGGTATCGCTAAAACAAGGTCGGCAGCGCGTCAGCTCGTCCTCCATCGTCACATCACAGTAAATGGCAATGTGGTGAACATTCCTTCTTACTCAGTGACTCCAGGCGAATTGGTCGCTGTAAGAGAAAAATCCAAATCGCTCGAAGTAATCCAAGACTCGCTCGAGGGCTTCAACCACAGCAAGTATCCTTGGATTGAATGGGACGAAAGCGTTAAGGGTGGCAAGATGATCAATGTGCCACAGCGTGACGAAATACCCGAGAACATCAAAGAGCAATTGATCGTTGAGTTGTATTCTAAACAGTAAAAATTAACATCCATGGCTATTTTAGCATTTCAGAAACCCGAAAAGGTCTTGATGCTCGAAGCCGACAACAACTTCGGCAAGTTTGAGTTCAGACCTCTTGAGCCTGGTTACGGTGTCACCATTGGTAATGCTCTAAGGCGCATTTTGCTGTCTTCGCTCGAAGGTTACGCAATTTGCAACATCCGTATCGACGGCGTTAAGCACGAGTTCGCAACCATCCCAGGGGTTAAAGAAGATGTTACCAACATTATTCTTAACCTCAAGAAGGTGAGACTCAAGCAAGTCGTTGAAGAAACCGAAACCGAGAAAGCTACTATCAAGGTTTCAGGACAGGATGTTTTTCATGCTGGCGACATAGGCAAGGTGCTTAACGGCTTCGAGGTGCTCAATCCCGACCTCGTAATCTGCAACCTTGACTCTTCTAAAGCAAGCTTCCAACTCGACATCACTATCAACAAGGGTAGGGGATATGTGCCCGCCGAGGAGAACCGTAGCACCAACGATCCTATCGACGTTATCGCTATCGACTCTATCTATACCCCCATTGTAAACGTCAAGTATGCTATCGAGAACTATCGCGTGGAGCAAAAGACCGACTACGAGAAACTCTTGCTCGAGATCACTACCGATGGCTCGATTCATCCAAAGGAAGCGCTCAAAGAAGCTGCAAGAATACTGATTCAACACTTTATGCTATTCTCCGATGAGAAGATTGCTCTTGACGCTACCGAGAACGAAGGCAACGAGGAATTTGATGAGGAAGTTCTCCACATGCGTCAGCTGCTCAAGACCAAGCTCGTCGATATGCAGCTCTCAGTGAGAGCTCTCAACTGCCTCAAGTCGGCCGAGGTGGAGTCGCTTGGCGACCTCGTCAAGTACAACAAGACCGACCTTCTCAAGTTCCGCAACTTCGGCAAGAAATCTTTGTCTGAGCTCGAGGAACTCTTGTCAAGCCATGGTCTCAACTTTGGCATGGATATTTCAAAATATAAATTAGATAAAGAGTAATAACGATGAGACATAATAAGAAATTCAATCACTTAAGCCGCAAGAAAGGTCATCGCGATGCCATGCTTGCCAATATGACCATCTCACTTATCAAGCACAAGAGGATTTTCACCACTCTCCCTAAGGCTAAGGCCCTTAGAGTTTATGCCGAGCCTCTCATCAATCGTGCAAAGAAAGATGATACCGCTTCACGAAGAGTAGTGTTCAGCTATCTGCAGGACAAGCAGGCTGTAAGCATCCTTTTCAACGAGATATCGCAGAAGATCGCCGACCGCCCAGGCGGATACACTCGCATCCTCAAGATGGGTAACCGTCTTGGCGATAACGCTAAGACCTGCTTTATCGAGCTTGTTGACTACAACGAGGCTCTGCTCGCCGAGAAGAAAGAGACGGCTAAGAAGGCTACACGCCGCAGCCGTCGCTCTTCGGGCAAGAAAGCTGCCGATAAGACTGCCGAGCAGCCAGCAGCCGAGGAGTAATCGGCACAATGCACACATGAGATAAGCTATCAATTCTTCTCACGAAGATATTATCCTGTAATTAATAAAGCCAGCGACATAGACCATGCCGCTGGCTTTTTTTTGTGTGCGTAGCTGTGTTAGTTTGTGGTGAGTCTGAAGAATCTCACGCCCTCGGTCTTGCTGCTCTTAGTGAGCTGCTTCTTCAGGTCAACGCTCTCAAGCATCACCTTCTTGCCTATCGACGAGGCGTCGAGGAGAACGATGTTGCCTTCGGAGTCGAGTTCTACAACACCCAGATGCGAAATGTCGAGACCGTCAATGCGAGTGACTAAACCAACGAAATCACTACGGCGAACTATAGCTTTCACGTCCTTAGAATTCAGGCTCTCCTTTTTGATATATGGGAAACGGTGATTGCGGTAACCAATCTCAAAATTCTTGATTTTTTCATAAATAGTGTCGTTGGCAAGCGAAGGGTAGCTGTCGCGATGTGTACTCATGTAGTTGATAGACTTAATCTTATAGCGCACGCACTTTATGTCGCTCGTCAAGTCAACAAGGTTGCCGCGGTTGCTGTTGTCAATTATCCAGTCGCTGATGTAGTGGAGACGGCTTGAATAGTCGCCCATGTCGCCACGGCGGTAGCGCAAGTCCTCAAGATGGTGGGCATAGTCGCGCCACGAGTAGCGCCCGTTGAGGGTAGCGCGCGTCAAGGCATACAGAGTCTCTACAAACGTGGTGCAGTCGAGCTCATCGATGTTGATGGTGAGCATTTCGGTCTCGCCCTCGAGTGTGTGAGCCACGTAGGGAGTACCCTCCAGTTTGTGGGCATAGAAGCACACAAGATCGTTGGCGTTGCTCAACCCACTCTGCAAGCCGTCCATCAGCAGCGAGTTAATCTTCGTGGTGTCATCTCCACAATGAAAGCGCATGCGCTCAATGCCAGTTCCTTGTAGGGTGGCGTTATCCAAGTTGCCGCTATTCACACTACACAGCCCGCCACACACTAATGCCAAGCTAACCAAGAATGTCTTTTTCATTCTCATCACAGTAAATTATAGTTGATACAAAAACTGCAACAAAATTAGAAATAAAAAATCACACCTACAACAATAACCATACAAAAAAGCCACCCAATCCCCATTTCTTATAAGACTGCCCTCCACATTGATGAAGTCGTCAAGGCGAGCCTTTGTGTCGGCAACCGCCTTTATTGCCGCTTCTTGCGCTATCTCTATTGGAGACATAGGACGGTCATAACCTGTCGACGGTAGTTCGGGCGCAGGCCCAGGTGTAGCAGGTGGGGTAGGGGGCTCCACAGGAGGTTCCTCCCCGTCACGGTAACGGATATTTTCCCCTGCTTCCTGCAAGTCCACGACACCATAAGTGCGTCCAGTCTTTTTGAACTGCTCTATGGCTTCTTCCAACTTCTTTGGGTCAAGTTCTTTAGAGTCAAATATATATTGCTCTACATCGTAATCTTCTCGGTCAGTAATCTCGTCAAGACCGCGATTCTTCCACTCTTTAATCTGTGATAAATCATCGGCAATGACAATTGAAAGTATGCGTCCATCAAGGTCGTCTGTCTCACTATACTTAAAGTTGTCCCACCTGGCGGGATGGTCACTAATTCTAATGGTATATTTCTCTCCAGCATTATTGCCTTCGGTGATTTCGCCACGGTGATAAGTTGTACTGGCATAGCCATTGCCTTGGCGTTCGCCGCTTGCCGCTTCACGAGCCGCCTTGATGATGCTGTATGGGTCCTTTTTTTACCATGTTCTCCTTCCGCAACCGTCCTCACCGGCTCGCCGTCCTCTACATAGTTCTTGATGCCCGCCTTGTCACGCAGCACGGCATCCTTCGCCATCTCAACGGCACCCTGGCGCAGGTTCTGGTGGCTCTTCCACAGGGTGTAGCGCAGCTCATCATCGCCAATATCCATGCTAAAGCCCTTGCCGCGAATCAGCTCCAAGAACTTCTCCTTGATATATTCCCATGCCCGCATGGCATAGCTGCCGTGTTTCTCGGCGTTATACAGCCCGTCCTCGGCAAGGTCAGCAATATATTCCTCGGTGGCGGCACGGCGGTAGTAGTCGTCACTGTGTGCCAACCCCTCCTTCTCGTCGGCGGCACGCATCTTCTCTATCCTGCCGTCTATCTCGGCGCGTATTTCTTCGCCCACATTGTCGTGAACATTGTCTAAGAAGGTGTCGAAATCGCTGCCAAAGAGCTTGCGCAGTCCGTGATGCGCCACGCCCTCGTGCAGCATGGTTGCCATCACGTCACCCACTCCGCCGTGGTTGCCCATCACCACGTGCATCTTACCCGTCTTGGGGTCGTACCACCCCTTGGCTTTCGCCTTGCGCCCGCTGAACTCGCCCGGGTCGTCATGGAACTCCACGTCGAGGTCAAGCTCTTTTGCCAGCTCCTCGGCGCGGACTCTCGCCTGCCGCATCTCACGCTTCGCATAGCCGGCAATGCGCTTCTTCATCGCACTGCTCATGTCACCGCCACTCATGGCGATAACCTTGGCAAAGGAGTTGGGCTTTACCCCCTCAGGCAGCAGGTTGCTCCACGCCTCAAGGCGTATGTTGTCCTCGTTATCGACATACACACAGTGGTCAGGGTTGCGGCGACGCACCGCATCGGCGGCCTCCTCCACGCTGTAGAACGTGTCGTCCATGCCCTCCACCTTGTACTCTGCCCGGCGTGTCTCATACCGCTTGGGATTGCCAAAGTAGTCCTCCCCATCACGGTACTCTGCATCCCTAACCCGCGTCACCTTCTTCACACCACGCTCGCCAAGCGGCTCAAAGCTGCGGTAACGCTCACCGCCTTCGGTAGTTTTTTCAACATTTTCTGCATTTTTTTCTGCTTCAATGTTTGGGTTCTCGTGTTCTTTTATTATCTTCCCATCTTTGACAGTTTTGTTTGCAAAGCACTGTCATATAGGTGTTTATGTCGATTTTCTTTTATTGAATTGTGCGTATAGGAATTTTTTAACTATTTTTTAATGTTTCTGTAATAACCTGTCATTCTGCGTGTTGGGATAATTTCAGTGCTGATGTCCACTTTGGCGAGTTCTTGCAGTTGGTCGGTGAGTTGTGTTCTTGTGAACATGGGCATGTAGCCGAAGCCTTTTATTTGGCCGACACGCATCGAGCGCAGCGTCTTGATGAGCTGGTCAATGGCGAGCGGAGTTTCGTTGTATTGCTCCCCGTAGTCCAGGGTCAGCTGCCGCTGTAGCATTTTCAGCATCGTCATTGCCAGGAAGCAGATGAGGAAGTGTGAGCGTATGCGGTCATTGCGGTTGAGGTATACCGGCCGTGCCTCCAGAAAGGTTTTTGTGGTTCTGAACAGGTGCTCTATCTCGTGGTGGAAGGAGCGGACGCGCAGTATGTCCACCGCCTCGTCGTCAAGCGAAGTGCCGTAGGCGTAGAATCCGTCGAATTTCGCTTCCTGCCACGCTTGTTCCATGTCGAGACTCAGGTGTGTCTTCACCGCCAGTTCGCCACTGGGGGCGATGTGCGACACCTGCACGAACCGCCTGGGGTCTTGTTGTGACTGTCTTGACTTTTTTGTCTTGCGCTTTACGATTTTCTCGGCTTTGCCTATTTGCTCGTCTCGTCTCGCCTTTTGATAGATGGCGTAGTCATGGCTGTATGTGACTATGACACGCTCGTCACGTCGGGTGTCGGCGCCATTCTTGTCCTTGCTTTCTTTTTCGCAGATTATCTCTTTGTAGAAAGTGGTGCCTTTCAGCTCCCGCGCGGCGTTCTCTCTCCCGCGCAGCTCATCCAGGTCGAAGATTTCCCGTCCGGGGTTGTCCGGGTCGAGCGCTTTCCGCTTGTCCGCGTCACAACGATGCGCGACCCTCCAGCCTTTGGGGTCAAGAGCCATCTCCACGTCCGTCTCCTTGAGCTTCTTCAGCGACTGGACGGTGATGTACTCACGTTTGCCTTCCATGTTGTAAAGGCGGTTGTTCTCAGAGCCGAGCCCCGCATCGGTTGAGACGATGAACTCCGTCAGGTTGAATTTCCGCTGGAGGGTCTCCTCGAGCGGCTGAAGCGACTGCTGCTCGGAAGTGTTGCCGGGGAATACGCAGAACGCCAGCGGGATGCCGTCGTAGTCCATGAACATGCCCATCTGCACGATGGGGCTGGGGCGGTTCTCCTTCGACTTGCCGTACTTGCGCAAGCCCTCCACGAACTCGCCTGTCTCGCGGTCGATCATGTCACGGTCTTCCGACTCTGTCTCGAAATAATAGTTGGTGCAGTCGTAGAAAATGACCTTGTCACGGCGCGGCATCAACGACAGCGAGTTGCGGTAGACACCGGCCTGGATGTCGTTGATGTGCCCGCACAGCAGCGACAGGCAACGGTACATGTCGTGCTCGGCGAAACGCGGACGGCGAACAAATGATTTAGCCTTCTCCAGAGTGCCTGCCTTCGAGCAAGGGAACAGGATACGCCCCATCACCAGAGTCCTGAGAATCTCGCCAAGGTCGTACCTGACGCGGCTCTCTTGCTGTATGCCTTTGCAAATGCCGGGCAGGCCGAGAGCGTTATACACTGGCAGCAGAAGAAGGTCTCCGCAATGGCGGAGTGGCAGCTCGCCTTCGGACACCGGCTTGCCGGGAGACAATGAAACCGTCACCTTCTTATTGGCCAGCTTCTCTTCCAATGTCATCTTCTGCGCGAGCTGCTCCACCCATGCACGCGGATCCTCGCAGCCATACTCCTTCTGAATGTCCGACAACAGCCCTAAACATTTAACTGTTATCGTTCTTGTCACACCGTCAATGCGAACGCTTTTTTGAATGTAAGCACTTGTGCCTCTGCTTGTTGTCTGAAATCTTGTATACATAAAACGAATAAATATACGTACAAATACGCACAAAGGTACAACAAAAAAACAAACTGTGCAACAATTTGTTAGACTTTTTTTTAGAAAAAAACTGTCAAACTCCCGCGACGACCTCTGGTCGCGGCTTTGTGAGAGAATCAATGTAGAATTTTTGCACCATCTGCTTGAAAAAGAAACAGCATTAGGATTAAGAGATGCACAACAAATGTAAATCAAGTCGCTGGCACGTGTTGCACATATTGCACGCTTATTGCATTTTGAATACTGTCTTCACCGATTGAAGATACAACCATTTTAGAAAAATTAACGAAACAAATAGTGAAAAAAGATAGGTATTATTAAAAATATGCCTAACTTTGCATAACCTATTACACATTATTATAAATTAATAATTTTGTGATAGACTGAACTTGAAAACAACTTTATAGTTTTTAAGTTTGCAAATTTTGAGTAATTCCTTGTATTACAGTGTATTATTAGACAATGTAATACCCGAAGATATACCCCCCACACAAACAAACCACTCCCCTATTTAGCTAAAAACGGCTATTAACTCGTGGATTTTCCTTTTTGACGTTTATGAAAGTTGCAGTAGCAGGAACTGGATATGTAGGGCTTAGCATCGCTACATTGCTTGCGCAGCACAATGAGGTTGTTGCAGTGGACGTGGTGCCCGAGAAGGTGGAGAAAATCAACAACCACATCTCGCCTATCCAGGACGATTATATAGAGCAATATCTTGCTGAGAAGCCGTTGAGACTTACCGCCACACTCGATGCCGAACAGGCCTACAGTGAGGCGGATTTTGTTGTGATAGCCACGCCAACCAACTACGACCCGGTCAACAACTATTTCGACACACGTCATGTGGAGGAAGTCATTGAGTTGGTGATGCAGGTGAATCCTGATGCCATAATGGTCATCAAATCAACCATTCCCGTGGGCTACACCGAGAGCATCCGCAAGAAGACCGGTTCGCAGAACATCCTCTTTGCACCCGAGTTCCTGCGCGAGACAAAGGCGCTCTACGACAACCTCTATCCCAGCCGAATCATCGTAGGCCGTCCCGAGGGCGACGAGCGCCTTGACAGAGCCGCTCACCGGTTCGCTGAGCTCCTTCAAGAAGGCGCTTTAAAGCCCGACGTCGAGACCTTGTTCATGGGTTTGACTGAGGCAGAGGCGGTGAAACTGTTTGCCAATACCTACCTCGCCCTGCGTGTGAGCTACTTCAACGAGCTCGACACCTACGCCGAGATGAAAGGCCTCGACACCAAGTCGATAATCAACGGCGTGTGCCTCGACCCACGCATCGGTTCCCACTACAACAATCCGAGTTTCGGCTACGGCGGATACTGCCTGCCCAAGGACACCAAGTATGCCGACGTGCCCGAGAACCTCATCGAGGCGATCGTCGAGAGCAACCGCACCCGCAAGGACTTCATCGCCGATCGCGTCCTCCGCATGGCAGGCTACTACGACTACTACCACCGCGGCGACTACAGCCGTGACGAAGAGCGCGAATGCATCATTGGCGTTTACCGCCTCACGATGAAATCGGGCAGCGACAACTTCCGCCAGTCCTCAATCCAGG
>CALAVD010000383.1 GCA_937892085.1 uncultured Prevotellaceae bacterium | reverse complement strand
TTTGTTCCTGAAGGCGCGCCCCGACATGGAGATGATTTCTTTTGGCCCCACATTGCGTGATGTGCATTCGCCAGCCGAGCGCTGCCACATCCCCGCAGTGGATAAGGCATGGAAGCAAGTTCAGGCCATCCTCAAGGCTCTTGCCGAGGAGAGCAAGGGATTTTTGCTGACACATTAAGATAGATAAAAAGAGGCTGCATCCCATGTGTGGAATGCAGCCTCTTTAATGTTGTGTGAGAGAAGTTATGACTTCTTGCGGATTTGCACCTTGATAGGTCCATTAAAGTTCATTTTATCACCTTTAGGCAACAGAATGTCGATGTGGTTTCTCAGGCGTGGTGCCATTTTGTCTTTCACGACCCACACTCCATTGAGCTTTTCGTTGGAGCACTCGATGATAACCTCGTCGCCCATTTTCACTCCTAACTTTTTGAACAAGTCGTGCGATAGAGCGACCCATTTAATCTCATAGTTTCTTAGCTTGTTGTTGTCGATTCTCGAGCCGCTGGCGGTCACCCAACCTGCGCCTCCCATGCCAGGGTGATACTTTGTAGCTGTCACAGTCACTTGACCACTTGCATTGATTGAACAGATTAACAACGCTAATAAAAATAAAACTTTACGCATAAAATATGTGTTGGTTAATAAATGTGCTTTTAGGCTGGCAACTTAAATTTAAGCGGCTTTGTAACGCTAAAAAGCGGTGCAAAGTTATGAATATTTTCTGAAACTACAAAATCCATAAAAATGCTAAAGGACAAGAGTGCCATGAAATGGTTTGCATTAATAGCGCCTTGCCCTTATGTGTGAAGTTGTTGAAAAACAGCTCTGAAAAAATTATTCGGGTTTTTCAGGGTTGAACTCTGGAGGGGTGTTTTTGAGTTGCTCTGGATCTTTATCGTCGTGTTCTTCGCTTGGCAGCGCAACACTGGTGTTGTCGCTGTCGGTGGCTGTCTTGTTGTTGTTTTGCTCCTCGATGATGTCGTTGCGTGAGGTCCATTTGCGCTTGCCGAAGATGTTTTCCATGTCTTCGGTATAGATTACCTCACGCTCCAGCAGCATTTGAGCCAGCTGGTGGTGCCCCTCGCTGTACTCGTTAAGCACCTCGCGTGCGCGCACATATTCTTTGTTGATGATTTCTTGAACCTCCTTGTCGATGGCTCTGGCGCGCTCCTCGCTGTAGGGCTTGGAGAAGCCGTAGTCGTCGGTGCTGTTGTAGTATGACACGTTAGGCATCGTCTCACCCATGCCATAGAATGTTACCATGGCAGTTGCAATTTTGGTGGCGCGCTCAAGGTCGTTGAGAGCGCCAGTGTCGATTATGCCTAAGAACATCTCCTCGGCAACGCGCCCTGCTAAGAGTGAGCAAATCTTGTCGAGTAATGCCTGACGTGGGGTGATTTGGCGCTCCTCGGGCATATACCATGCAGCGCCCAGCGCTTTGCCTCGTGGCACGATGGTGACCTTGATGAGCGGGTCGCCATATTGTAGTTGCCAGCTCACTGTGGCGTGTCCTGCCTCGTGAACGGCGATGGACTTGCGCTCTTCCTCGGTCATTACCTTTGATGCCTTCTCAAGACCGCCAATTATGCGGTCGATGGCGTTGTTGAAGTCTTGCTTCTGTACTGCCACTTTATTGTTGCGGGCAGCGATGAGTGCTGCCTCGTTGCACACGTTGGCGATGTCGGCACCCGAGAAGCCTGGTGTCTGTCGTGCCAGCAAGTTGAGATCTACGCTGCCGTCGGTCTTCACGTCGCGCAGGTGTACTTGGAAAATTTCCTTGCGGTCGTTAAGCTCGGGCAAATCCACATAGATTTGACGGTCAAAACGTCCTGCACGCAGCAGCGCCTTGTCGAGCATATCCACGCGGTTAGTGGCGGCAAGAATGATAATGCCGCTGTTGGTGCCAAAACCGTCCATCTCGGTGAGGAGCTGGTTGAGGGTGCTCTCGCGCTCATCGTTGCTGCCCATTTTGGGGTTGTTGCCACGGGCGCGTCCCACGGCATCAATCTCGTCAATGAAGACGATGCAAGGTGCTTTATCCTTGGCCTGCTTAAAGAGGTCACGCACTCGTGAAGCTCCCACTCCCACAAACATCTCCACGAAGTCGCTACCCGAAAGCGAGAAGAATGGCACGTCGGCTTCTCCCGCTACGGCTTTGGCGAGCAGTGTCTTGCCCGTTCCTGGAGGACCCACGAGCAGTGCGCCCTTGGGAATCTTGCCGCCGAGGTTGGTGTAGCGTTTAGGGCTCTTGAGGAAGTCAACAATCTCGGCAACTTCGGTCTTCGCCTCGGCGAGTCCTGCCACGTCTTTGAAGGTTACTTTTGCCTGGTTGTTCTTGTCAAAGAGCTTTGCCCTCGACTTGCCCACGCTAAAGATGCCCCCGCCGGTGCCACCAGTCATGCGTCGTGACATGAAAATCCAGAATGCGATGAGCAGTATGATGGGACCAAATCCCCATATCCAATAGGAGAAATCGTTAGCAGTGTCATATTTACATGTGGCGTCAAACTGGTTGTTTTTTCTTAGTTCGCCAATGTACTCCTCAAACTGCTCGGTACTGGGGATGTTGAAAGCCAAGAAGGGTTTGGTGCTCCCTGATGCCTTAGAGTCGAGTTGTATGCCATATTCATTGGCTATGGAGTCGCTGACAAAAGCTCGTGCCTCGTTTTTGTTGCTATAAATCAATACGCTATCCACTTGCCCTTTCTCGGCGAGCTCTTGGAATTGTGTCCAGTTGATGGTGCGGTTTGGTGCATAGTCATTGAAGAAATACACCCCAATAATGATGGCGAAAATGATGACATAGAGCCACATTATGTTGAAGCCGCCCTTGTTTTGTGACGCGTTTTTGCCTGAATTGCCGTTGTTGCCAAAAATATTGTTAGCCATTTACAGTAAAATGAATTTGTTTTAAATGTTAGTCAAGATTTGGGATTTGCCTCACGTCGGCATCGGCCCAAAGTTCCTCGAGGTTGTAGCGCTGGCGCTCCTCGGGAAGAAATATATGAGCAAAAACCGTGCCATAATCAATCACTATCCACTGTGAGTTCTGATATCCGTCGTAATTAAAGGGTTTTTGGCCGGTTTTCTCTTGGACATATTCTCTCACGCTGTCGGCAATCGCCTCTACCTGAATCTTGGTGTTGCCGGTGCCAATGATGAAAGCTGTAGCGGTGGCGTACTCAAGCTTCGTGAGGTCGATGTGCGTGATG
>CALAVD010000382.1 GCA_937892085.1 uncultured Prevotellaceae bacterium | reverse complement strand
TTAATCGTTTGAATATTTGAATCAGCACAAAATGCCACTTTTTAAAGTGGACTCAAATATAGATTTCGCAAATACAAATTTTCGTACTAAATAATGTGTATGAAATTATTGATTCGTCAAATATGAAATTTTAATTAAACCTTCAGCTCGAGTGAGTGAGCAGCACGAGTCGTGCGAAGCACGGTGTGCGAAAAGCTAACCTCACTCAATTTTAAGCGTAGCGCCCACCCCGCCTTAAGGCATTAAATTTGCTCTTCGCCGGCAAGGAAGGTGCGGGCGATGATGGGTGTGGTGTAGGCGTATGGGATGAAGTCGATGCTCGGGATGGGACGGGTGATGAAGAAATTTGCCACCTTGCCGGGAGCGATGCTTCCGTAGTCACTGCTCAGTGCCATCGCTGCTGCGCCGTTGATGGTAGCGGCGTTGAGCGCCTCGGCGGGTTGCAGACGCATCTTGATGCAGGCAAGCGATACCACAAACTTCATGTCGCCACTTGGTGTGGAGCCGGGGTTGTAGTCGCTGGCGATAGCCACTGGCAGACCGGCACTAATCATCTTTCGGGCAGGTGCAAACGGCATATTCAGGAAGAACGAGGTACCAGGCAGGGCAGTGGGCATAGTGCCGCGTCCGCGCATCATGGCGATGTCGTCGTCGGTCATGCTCTCGAGGTGGTCAACAGATAGGGCGTTGTGCTTTAATGCCACTTCCACGCCTCCCGATGGCGCCAGCTCCTGACCATGAATCTTGCCACGCATGCCATACTTGAGGCCTGCCTCAAGGATGCGCGATGTCTCCTCGGGAGTGAAGAAACCCTCATCGCAGAACACGTCCACGAAGTTGGCGAGACCCTCGGCGGCCACAGCGGGCAACATGTCGTTGATGATAAGGTCAACATAGTCGGCTTGGCGACCGGCATAGTCGCGTCCCACGGCATGTGCGCCGAGGAAGGTCGATACCACTCGCAATCGGGTGCTCTCCTGTATGCGGGCTATCACACGCAGCATTTTGAGCTCATCTTGGGTGTTGAGGCCATAGCCGCTCTTAATCTCGATGGCACCGGTACCCTTGGCAATCACCTCGCGCACACGCTCCATAGCTTGGTCGTAGAGTTGCTGCTCGGTCATGAGGTGCAAGCGGTCGGCGCTGTTGAGGATGCCACCGCCACGACGGGCTATCTCGGCATAGCTCAGGCCGTTGATTTTATCCACAAACTCCTGCTCGCGGCTGCCGGCATACACGATGTGGGTGTGAGAGTCGCACCAGCTGGGCATCACGGTGCCACCAGCGGCATCTACTGTCTCGTCAACATCGGCGGGCGCAGGGCGGTTGTCGGTTGTGTCAAACTCGGTGATGATGCCGTCTTCCACAAGCATCCAGGCGTTGTTGATGGCATCGAATTGCGCCATCTCCTCGCCGCATCTTTTAAGCACACCCCCGCCGTCGATACCGGCGAGGGTGGCGATATTCTTGACTAAAAGTTTCATCGACGCAAGAATTGAATAGCTTTTTCAATCAGGGGATACATAATCACGTCGTCGCCAATGAATGGCACCTCCTTGCGGAAGTCCTCGTGCATCTTCATAATTACTGGCGAAGACTTCTTGGGGAAGCGGAACTCCAGAGCCTGAGCAGCGTTGAACAGCTCAATGGCAAGCACGCGCTCGGTGTTGAGCACCACCTTGTAGAGCTTGATGGCGGCGTTGGCGCCCATGCTCACGTGGTCTTCCTGGTCTTGGCACGAAGGGATGCTGTCGAGGCTCGAGGGTGCGGCAAGCGACTTGTTGAGGCTTACCACGCTGGCAGCGGTGTATTGGGTAATCATGAAGCCGCTGTTAAGGCCCGGGTTGGCAACGAGGAAGCTTGGCAGGCCGCGGGTGCCGGAAACGAGGCGATAGATGCGGCGCTCGCTGATGTTGGCGAGCTCGCTAAGCGCGATGGCAAGGAAGTCCATAGGCATAGCGATGGGCTCGCCGTGGAAGTTGCCGGCACTGATAATCAGGTTCTCGTCGGGGCAAACGGTGGGATTGTCGGTAGCGCTATTAATCTCGGTGTCGATAACCGATTTCACATAGCGGATGGTGTCCTTAACGGTGCCATGCACCTGAGGCACGCAGCGGAAGGAGTAGGGGTCTTGCACATGCTCCTTGTGACCGGCGATGAGTTCGCTGCCGGTGAGCAACTCCTTCATGTGTGCGGCAGTCTCGAGTTGACCCTTGTGGGGGCGCACCAAGTGGACTGCCTCGGTGAAAGGTTCGATGCGTCCGTCGTAGGCATCGAGCGACATGGCAGCGATGCGGTCGGCCCAGTCGCTCAAGCGCTCGGCTTGCAGCAGCGACCACACGGCAAACGAGCTCATGTTCTGGGTGCCGTTCAGCAGTGCGAGACCTTCCTTGCTGGCGAGTTCTATAGGCTTCCAGCCCTTGAGCTTGAGCAGTTCGGCAGCGGGCATCACCTTTCCATCATATTCCACCTCGCCAAGTCCCACTAATGGCAGGCTCATGTGAGCCAGAGGCACCAAGTCGCCCGATGCTCCGAGCGATCCTTGACGATAAACCACAGGAATCACGCCCTCGTTGAAGAAGTCGATAAGTCGCTCCACGGTGTCGAGCTTGCTTCCCGAGTAGCCGTAGCTCAGCGATTGAATCTTCAACAGCAGCATGATGCGCACTATCTCGCGGGGCACACGCTCGCCCACGCCGCATGCGTGCGACATCATCAGGTTGATTTGCAGTTGCGAGAGTTGGTCCTTGCTCACCTTCCCGTTGCACAGCGAGCCAAAGCCGGTGGTCACACCATAGACGGGGACATCGCTGGCAGCGATTTGCTCGTCGAGATACTTGCGGCAGCGCACGATGCGAGCCTTGGCATCGTCGCTAAGAGCCAACTTTATGTTCTTCTCAATAATCTCGCCCACACGCTCAATAGAGAGGTGCTCGGCGCTAATGTAATGTGTCATAGGTTTTGTTTATGCTAATAGTTGTTTTATATATTTATGACTGCAAAGTTAAACATAATTCACCATATTATGAATAACGAACCCAAATTTCTTTTACTAATCTCAAAATTATAACCCCAAAGAGGAGCCACGGATGTTGCGATAGCAGCGATGGAGAGGTGTTTACTTCTGGGTGTTTTTGTGGCAGAAGTCGATGTACTTGCAGAAGCGGCAAGAGTCGATGACTTGTGAGGGTTTGAAAGGTTGTGATGGGTTGAAAAGCGAGGCTATCTTCTCGTCCATCTTAATCTTAAACTCCTCGTTAATCAAGTGGTAATCTTTTAATTGGGCTTCATTGTAAAAAACTCCTGTCTCGCTCATGTCACGCAGTTTGTAGATTACGGGCATGATGGGAGCGTCGATATTCTTCTCGAGGGCGTAAGCGTTGCAATAGAGCATAAGCTGCAAAACGCCTCGCAGGTTCTTGTCTTTGGTGGTGACAGAGAACAAGTCGTCAACGCTCGTGAAACTGGTGGTGTCTCCACCAGTCTTGTAATCGACAATTCGCAGGGTGTTGTCGGGCAGGCGGTCGATGCGGTCGGCAATATATTTGAAATTGAAATCCACACCGCCAAAGTTGAGCGAGATGTCGTGCTCACGTTCGCATTCCAAGATGGTGAGGGCGTTAGTGTCGATGTTGTCGAGCAAAGCGATGTCAAAGAATAGCGCCGCCATGACATATTTCTTAATTGCCACACTCACTATCGATGCCTCACCAGCGAGCATGCTGTTGTTGATGTTGTGCAGGTAGCTCTCGTTGACAAGGTTATCGACTACTGTGTTGAGGTCGTTTTTCATAAATCGCTTGATGTCGCCACACGTCACGATGTGCTCCCCAGTGCGTGCCTTGTTGCCGTCCGTTGGATAGTAGAGGTGCTGCAAGGTGTCGTGGACGATGGTGCCGAAGGTGCTGGCATCCATGAAATCGGCATCTTCATTGCTGGCACGCAATCGCTCTATCTTGTTGAAATAGAACATCAGTTCGCAGTTCACATACTCCTTGATGGCGCTTGCCGAGAGCGATTTGTTGCCCATGCCGGTGCGGTACTTGTTGAGTTGCGCGATGGCATAGTCGCGCTTGGGCATCTCGATGGTGATGGCGTCGCTGGTGTTGTTAGAAAGTGAGAACATGCGTCGTTTCACCTTGCGCTTATACACCATCTCGAGTTGCGACGCATAGCGTGTGAGTTCACCACTTCCCATAGCCTGGTCACTTGTGTCATATACCATAATCAGGCGCTTTGCACGACCTATCAGGCGATAGAAGTTGTAGTTCCACATCATCTCTTGGTCGGCAGTAGTTGACATGGCATAGTTGTGGCGCATAAAATCGCTGATGAAGGAGTTGCGGCGAGTGCGGCCCGGTATCATGCCCTCGTTGGCCGAGAGGATGATGATGTTCTCAAAGTCGAGGCAGCGCGTCTCGAGCATACCCATAATCTGGAGTCCCTGCAACGGCTCGCCTTCAAAAGGAATTGAGAAAGCTGCCGCCAAGCGGTCAATGAGGTAGAACACCGACGACTCGCATGGTGGCACCTGGTGTCTCGCCAACGCGTCGATGAGCTGGTTTAGAACCTCGATGTACTGGTTGAGAAAGGCTTCCTGCAAAGTCATGGGAGTCAGGGCGGGCTGTTCTTCGTCTTGCGGAGTCTTCATCGCCGCGATTACCTCGTTGCAGAAGTCGATATATAGCTTTAACAGCTTGTTCACGCTCTCGGTGTCATCAGTATGGTCAATTGTGGAGAACAGCAGCGAGAGCTTGGTGCCAACGAAGGTGGACTGTGGCACGGCAAACATGCCCTTCTCGTCGATTATGCGTCGCAATTCGAGTGCTTCGCTGCCATAGTAGTTCTTGATGATGGGGTGGGAGAGTACGATTTTCACGTCGCCACGATAGAAGGTCCACTCGCCACTGGTATTGCGACGTGCTTGGCTGTGCATCTTGGCGACAATTCTCATCAGTGATGCTATGTCGCTGGCACTCAGTGGGTAGCCCATAGTTACGTTCTTCTTGGTAAAATCGCTTGGCAACGAGTTGAGCAGTGGCACCAGCAGGCCGTCGTCGGGGAGGATGAGAGCCGTGTTGATGGCATTGTCAACGTTAATAATTTTGTTGGCAATAAGCTTGTTAAGGAGATGATAGCAGTATTTTGCCTGCCCCACATTCGACGGCACTCCCACTACTTCTATCTCGGGGAACTCGCTAATAGTCTCTGGCATGAAGTCGTTAGGCTCTGGAAATTCTTTCCTGAAGAATTTCACGAATTTGGAGCCGTTGTTGATGCCCTCATCATTGACAAATGCCGCTGCCGCCAAGTCCCAAAAGAACAGCGCATTGCCACGCTGCTGTAGCCGCTTGAAGATTGCCAATTCGCAGGTAGATAGCATGTTGAAGCCCACAAACACGAATTTCTCATTTGCCTTAAACTCCTTCTCTTTCACGACATCTACGGCATTGCGATACATTTTACCCAACGAGCACAGGTTGCGCGAGCTGAGTTCCTTGTGGTAATCAATATAAAGCTGATAGAGGTTCTGCCAGAGCTTCAAGTAATTGGCTTTCACGCCATCTTCGTCGGCATCTTTTGAGTCGTAGTTTCGCCAAAATGCTTCGTTGTCGGCCGCCAAGCCTTCAACACTGAGGTTAAAATAGTGCGAAACAATCTTTTGGAGGTCGCCGTCGAGATAGTTGGACTGTATTTCGCGATGCTCTCTCACGTTCTTGAAAAGATCCTTTGGCTCAACGAGATACATATCCACATCATTGAAGTCGTTGAGCACCACATTGCCCCAATAGACAAATTTGTCAAAGTTATAGTCCTTGTTTCCTTCGATTCGTGTGTAGCACTTGTAGAGGAGGAAGAGGGCTTCGACAGGCTTCACCACCACATCGCCGGTGAGCGACGACAGAAAATCGGTGATAGTCATCACCTCTGGCATAAGATACACGCCGCTGCTTGCCATGTCAAGCTCCCGCTCCAGGAACTTGCAGCTACGATGATTGGGCATCACAAAGCAGTAGTCGTGAATGGCTGGTTTAGCCTGAAAATATTGCGCTACTTGGCGCAGGAAAGGAGCGTTATAGTTCATAGTTGGCAGTTAAGAGTTTTTCAGTTATGAATTGTGAATTTTTTCGCAAGACGGTATCTTGCTACCAGCTGACTGATTGGGAGTCCTATTCCAGTTCCCGATTTCGTATCATCAGTTACTTCTTTATGAGAATCGTAATTCTAATTGCGATGTCGAAAAGGACGATTTTAGCGTTGGCGTTGCCACGAATGTCGCGGGCGGCGTCGCTGAATAGCTTGAGCATGCGCTCCACGTTGTCTGCGGTAATGAAGCGGGCGAAGTTCTTGCTGAACTGCGACTCCTCTTGTGTCTCGTAGTTGAGGTCTCCAATGTGTAGGTTGTAGATGTAGTTCTCGCGCACCATGCGAGCGGCGTAGCCCAGGAAGCGTTGCGACTTTTCGCGCTTATAGTCGGCGATGCCTTCGCTCCACTCTTTCAGTCCAAGCATATCGCGCATGTAGGCCAGTCGCATGAGGGCGACAAACTGCTGGTGGAAGTCGTGGATCTCGCTGCTATGGTCCATGTTGTGCATCGCCAGCACCACGTTGCCGTCGGCAGGAGCAGCAATGGCGAGTGCCTCGGTCATGTCGATGCCCTGCGTGCGTGCCAGGTACTCGGCAATCTGCTGGGTGGAGGGCTTGCGTAGCTCGATGCGCTGTGTGCGTGAGTAGATAGTGGGGAGTATCGCCTTCACGTTGTCGGTGGTGAGCAGGAAGATGCTGTCGGGCTCGGGCTCCTCGATGAGCTTGAGGAGCTTGTTGGAGCACTCTTTGTTCATCTTGTCGGCCTGCCACATGATTAGGACCTTATATTTAGCGGTGTAGGCGCTAAGGCTCATCTTTCGCACTATGTTGTCGCTCTCGCTGGCATAGATGATAGGCTGGGAGTTCTCCTTGCCGAGCATCGAGAGCCACCGCTCATAATCTTCTACTATCACATCGCCCTCAACAAACTGTTTCCACTGGCTGCCGAAGTCCTCGCTCACGGGCTTCTCGCTCTTCTTGATGATGGGGTAGGAGAAGAAGGTGTCGGCATGGTTCATCGACTGGTGCTGCAAGCATGCGGGGCACACTCCGCAGGAGTCGCCACCAGTGCGGTTGGTGCAGTGGATGTACTGTGCCGTTGCCATCGCCAACGCGAGTTTTGGCACTCCCGGCTCGCCATGAAAGAGCAGAGCATGAGGGATGTGGTCGTTGTCAACCATGCGTCGCACCTGTTCTATGGCTTTCTCGTTGCCTATTATGTCGCTGAATTTCATTTTAATTCCTCATTTTTTTGTTGTGCTGCTGAAAAGCCGCATTTAACCCACAAATTTACAACATTTTTCTGAAACGGCATATATTTCAACTACTATTTTTGCTGTCATGAAAATCGCTCAAAGTAACTGCAAAAAAATCAACGTGTTTTTTGTCGGCAATTCACTTGGAGGGGTGAAAAAAATCATTTATCTTTGTGAACGAAATAATAGTTTTCGCTTTTCATTTTTCGAAGACTGAGGAATGGAATAACTATAAACTATAAACTGTGAACTATTATGAAACTACGACTCACTCTTATCATGATGGCAGTGGTTGCCACTACCTCGGTGCTTTATGCTCAGAACAGCAAGCGTATGGCGCAAATTCGTCAGGCCTATGCCGACCGCCTGGAGATAATGCAGAATAAGCCCTATGACGGTCCATTTAACGAGATTGGCGTGGATGTTGCCCAGAACTTCCCCGGAACGGGACTGTATGAGCGTCACGATAAATTCTATTTTACTCAAGAGCAGTACAGTGCCGACGGTTCAATGTGCAGTCTGCTATACTTCGTCACCAGCAAGGCGACTTACGTTCACGGCATGCACGGCTACTACTGGGAGTTCCTTTGGGACGCAATGGAGGGAGACCCCATGTTTGCTCTGCTTGTGCGTGATGAAGGCGGCACAAAGAAGGAATATCGCTTCTATTTCGAGAACAACAAGGTTATCAAAACAGTTCCCGAATTCAAGCAGTGGCCCAAAGAGAAAAGTATGGAAACTCTGCACCCTGATGTTATTGACAAACCTGCCGATGTGCTGAAACTCATGAAAGAGAAGCAGGCCGAATTCGATGCGCTGATTAAAAAGTAAGAAATAAATCACCAAATCTTTTCACCATTTACCCGCAATATTTTTGGCGGGTCACTGATTTTTGCCTACCTTTGTCACCTAAAAACGTTCACGTTCACAAAACTATGAACTATTAACTACAAACTATTAACTATAAAACAACTATGCCTATCATTTCACAACGCGGCATCGACATGCCCGCATCGCCAATTCGCAAGCTCGCCCCATTTGCCGTGGCAGCGAAGCAGAAGGGAATTAAAGTGTATCACCTCAACATCGGCCAGCCCGACATTGCCACTCCACAAGAGGGTCTCGACGCTCTCAAGAACGTGGACCGCAAGGTGCTGGAGTATTCTCCATCGCAGGGCTATCAGAGCTATCTCGACAAGCTCGTGGGCTACTATGGCCGCTACGACATCAAGCTCGATGCCAGCAACATCATCGTTACCTGCGGCGGTAGCGAGGCGTTGCAGTTTGCCTTCCTCGCTTGCTTCAACCCTGGCGACGAGCTTATCGTTCCCGAACCAGTGTATGCCAACTATATGGGCTTTGCCTGCGAGATGGGCGTGAAGGTGCGCACCATCACCACTCAAATCGAGAACGGCTTTGCATTGCCTTCAATCGAGGAGTTTGAGAAGCTGATTACCGACCGCACCCGCGCCATCATGATTTGCAACCCCAACAACCCCACCGGCACGCTCTATTCTAACGAGGAGCTCATGCAACTGCGTGACCTGGTTAAGAAGCACGACCTCTACCTCATCAGTGACGAGGTGTATCGTGAGTTCCGCTACAGCGATAAGCCTTACCTGAGTGCTTTGCACCTCGAGGGTATCGAGGACAACGCCATCGTCATCGACTCGGTGTCGAAGCGCTATAGCGAGTGTGGTATCCGCATCGGCGCCTTCATCACCCGCAACAAGCAGCTGCTCAACACAGTGATGAAGTTTGCACAGGCTCGTCTGAGCCCCCCATTGATTGGTCAGGTAGTTGCCGAGGCTTCGCTTGCAGCTCCACAGGCTTACCATCAGGGCGTTTATGACGAGTACATCGCTCGCCGCAACTGCCTCGTGGAGGGCTTGAACAAGATTCCCGGCGTGTTTGCGCCAATGCCCACAGGTGCCTTCTATGCTATGGTGAAACTGCCAGTGCAAGACTGCGACGACTTTTGCCGCTGGTGCCTCGAGGAGTTCAGCTACGAGGGCGAGACGGTGATGATGGCTCCCGCCACCGGCTTCTATGCCACTCCTGGCGAGGGCAAGAACCTCGTGCGCATGGCCTATGTGCTCAAGATTGAAGACCTCAAGCGTGCCCTCGTCGTGCTTGAGAAAGCTCTTGAAGCTTACAATGCACGTTAGATAATCGCTTAATAAATAGATTGTTGTCGCCACTGCTCAGAAACGAGCAGTGGCGATTGTTTTTTTGTGGGACGGCGGCTGAGCCGTCGCATGGAGAACAGAATTTCCCACGATGTGGTGTCATGCCTATGGCTTAGCGATTTTCTCGGGATGTTTCTTGATGAAGTCTTTCCAGGACTTGGCACCAGTGCTGGAAAACGGCTTTTTGCTCTCATAGTAGTGGCACAGAGCTGCGGCGAGGGCATCGGTAGCGTCGAGAAGGTCGGGCATGGTGTCGGGGGAGATGTTCAGTTGACGTTGCAGCATCATTGCCACTTGCTCTTTGCTGGCACCACCGTTTCCAGTGATTGCCATCTTGATTTTGCGAGGCTCATACTCTGTGATAGGCACCTGCCGTCCTAACGCTGCCGCCATCGCCACGCCTTGAGCGCGTCCCAACTTGAGCATCGACTGCACATTCTTGCCATAGAATGGAGCTTCAATCGCCATCTCGTCGGGCAAGAACTCCTCCACGAGGCTCAGCACTCGTTCGTAGATGCGTCGCAGCCGCATGTAATGGTCGTCCATCTTGCTGAGCTGCAGCACTCCCATGGCAATGAGTGATGGCTTGCCGCCGGTCACGCCAAGCAGCCCATATCCCATCACATTGGTGCCAGGGTCGATGCCTATTATTATTTTGTCAAAAACGTCTTTTGCCATTTTTGTCGTTTATCGTTTATCGAAGATAGAGTTGTGAGTTTAGATGTCCTTACATTTGGCTTGTTAACTCGTTTACTTGTCAACTTGTTAGCTAAAAATTATTTCTTCCATGAAAGTGGTGAAGCCAGCCACCTTGTCGCCGAAGCGGTCAACTATCGCCTGGTGCAGCGCTTTGCCCACCTCTTGGTTCCACTGCTGTAGCTGTCGCAGCGAGGTGGCCTGCAGCTGCAAAGCGAAGCATGCGCCCCCCTCGTTGTGACCCATCAAGCGCATAAGCCGCGGATTACTCACGATGCCATTCTCGATGGCACGTGGCACGAATTCCTGCTTCATCCAGTCGATAAACTCACCGCTGATAGAGCACTCCACATGATATGTAGTGTTGCAGACAATCATCACGCAAAATTATACAATATTCTTGAAAAATGCAAAACGTGCCTAAGAGAAAACAATATCATATTATCAATGATGTTTTTTTCAAACAATTACAAACAATAACTAACAATTTTCTATTATTGGCAATTGACTCGGTTTCCTCTGGGGCACTAAAATAGTATTTCAAACAACTGTCACAACATCATCACAACTTAAAACAACTTATTTTTGTTGTGTTGGTTGTGTGAATGTTGATTTCGTTATTTGATTAATCTTGCGTAGTTTTTTGAGGATTGGATTTTTCGCGCTGCCGTCGGTTGATGCGGCGCACAATGACGATGCTTACCTCATATAGTCCCCACATGGGCAGTGACACGAGGCACAGCGTGAATAGGTA
>CALAVD010000381.1 GCA_937892085.1 uncultured Prevotellaceae bacterium | reverse complement strand
AATTAGGTGAAATTTCTGACATGACAAAATCCTGGGCAACATTTTGTTGCTCAGGTTGTTATAAAGTCTGTTAAATTATAGTGCTGCGGAATTAAGGATTAAAGAAACTTTGTTGCCCAAAGTGATTTTGTGCTGCTTGTAGAGGAGTCCGAGGGCTTTTTTGAAGTCTTTCTTGCTACAATTAAATACTTTGAGGATATCCTCTGGCGAGGATTTGTCGTTGAGGGTCATAGCGCCTCCGTTTTCTTGCAGGAATCGGAGGATGTCGTCGGCAACGTCGTCGATTCGCATTTTCTCGATTTTGGCGAGTGTGACATCGATTTTGCCGTCGTCCTGTCGCACCTGCTTGATAAAGCCAGTGTGATGCTCGCCGATGTTCACCTGCTGGTACAGCTCGTTGTTGTAAATCATGCCCCAGTGCTTGCCGTCAACTATCACCCTGTAGCCTATTTCCTGCTGCTGGACGACGAGCACGTCAACCTTCTGGCGATGATAGTAGTCGGGAAGCTTGTTGCTCAGGAACTTGTCGAGCTTTGCACTTGCCACAATGCGCTTGCTGCTCGGGTCGAGATAGACATAGACGATGTAGCTGCGTCCTGCCTGCATGCGCACTCGCTGCTCACGGAACGGCACGAGCAGGTCTTTGGCGGCAAGTCCCCAGTCGAGGAAAGCGCCAATGGCGTTGACAGCTTTCACTCGCATGAGGCAAAATTGTCCCACGGTGGCAAATGGCTGTTCGGTAGTCGCCACGGGGCGGTTCTCGGAGTCGTTATACACAAACACCTCAATCTCATCGTCAAGTTCTTCGTCTCCAGTGAGATACCGCTTGGGCAGCAACACCTCATTGTCTTCTTCATCAATAAGATAAGCGCCAAAATCGACGAAGCGATTTATCATCAACTTGTTGTATTCTCCAATCTTCATAGTGTGTGGTTAAGAATTGTGATGCAAAGTAACGAAAAAAAGGGGATAGGTGTCGTTAAAGAGTGTTAATTCGTGGATGCTTGATGCAGTATTTCGAGATAGGTTGTGTTTAGAGAGTGAAAATGGATGAGAAATGTGCCGTTAATGATGTTTTTAGGCTTTTTGGCATGGATTTTGTTCATTAATTGGAAAACTTTTTGTAGTTTTGCAGATTAGGTAGAAATATATTTAAACTTTTATTATTATCAGTAGTCTAAGTGACAACTACGGTGTTCTTGAATATTAATATTTTAAAACATAAAAAGTTATGAATTACAAATTATTGTCTCTAATGGGTGCCTTGTTGCTTGGCTGTGGCTGCGCAATGGCACAGGATTATGAAGATGATATCTATTATGATGGCAATACCGAGACTAAAACAGTGAAGGTCGTCACCAAGCAGATACCAGCTTCTTCGGGTTATTATGGGGACCTCTCAACTCAGGTGAGTCCTGTCACCGGGATAGTGAATGGACGTGATGTTGACGAGTATAATCGTCGCATTGAGTATTATGACGAGAATGACACTCTTTATCTTGATGATGAAAAGTTTGCCAACACTCGCCGCATTGAGCGATTCCACAATCCTGATATTGTGATTAGAAGCAACGATCCCGATCTTATTGAGTATTACTTCGACAGCACACCATCAGTGAACCTTATCGTAGGTACCGATTGGAGTTGGGGACCATACTGGGGATGGGGATACCGTTATTATGACCCCTGGTATAGCTGGAATTGGGGCTGGCATAGTCCTTGGTATTATAGCAGCTGGTATGACTGGGGCTGGTATGGCGGCTATCGCTATCATCCTTGGTCTTATTGGGGACGCCCCTGGGGTGGCTACTGGGGTGGCTACTGGGGTGGCGGCTGGGGCCGTCCACATCATGACTGGTATGGTCACAATGGTCACCACTTCAACAGCGGTTACAACGGCCGTCGTCCAGGCGTGACCTATCATGGCAATCGTGGCAACAATGGGTATGGCGGTTACTCGGGCGCTCCAGGTCGCACTGGTGTGAACCGTGGCAACATAGGCAACACCCGTGCCAATGGTAGTTATGCCGGCGGACGTAGCACTATGCAGCCAGGCAATCGCTCATATACCCCCAGTGCAGCAGGAGGCCGTTCGTCGGGCTATACAGGCGGAACAACAAGCGGTCGCAGTTACACCCCCTCTGGCGGAAGAAGCAGTAGCGGTCGCAGCTATGCACCCTCTACAGGAGGCAGCTCTCGTAGCTACACTCCATCAAATAGCGGCTCAAGAAGCAGTGGCTACTCAGGTGGCGGCCGCAGTAGCGGCGGCTACTCGGGTGGCAGTCATGGCGGCGGTGGCGGCGGTGGAAGCACAAAGGG
>CALAVD010000380.1 GCA_937892085.1 uncultured Prevotellaceae bacterium | reverse complement strand
TTCCTTAAGACCCGCCGCGGTGCGTTGCTACTCGTGAGTCACGACCGCGCATTCATCGACAACGTAACCACCCGCACCATCGAGATTTCGCTTGGGAAAATATATGACTATCAGGTAAATTACTCCCACTTTGTTGAACTTCGCAAAGAGCGCATTGAACAGCAGCGTCGCGCCTACGACAACCAGCAGAAGATGATTCAGGACACTGAGGAGTTCATTGAGAAATTCCGCTACAAGGCGACAAAGGCGGTGCAGGTGCAGAGTCGCATCAAGCAGCTCTCTAAGGTGGAACGCATCGAGATTGATGAGGTTGACAATTCACGTCTGCGGCTAAAGTTCCCGCCGGCACCCCGCTCTGGCGACTATCCCGTCATTGCCGAGGATGTGGCAAAGAGCTATGGCGCCCTCAATGTGTTCCGAGATGTGACCTTCACCATCAAGCGAGGAGAGAAAGTAGCATTCGTGGGGAAGAACGGTGCCGGCAAATCCACCCTTGTCAAGTGCATCATGAACGAGATTCCATTTGACGGAACTCTCCAGATTGGTCATAATATAAAGATTGGTTATTTTGCTCAAAATCAGGCACAACTGCTTAATGAGGAGATAACTGTGTTTGATACCATCGACTATGAGGCAGTGGGGGATATACGGTCGCGCATCAACGACCTGTTAGGAGCCTTCATGTTTGGTGGCGAGGCGAGCGATAAGAAGGTGAAGGTGCTCTCTGGTGGCGAAAAAGCGCGATTGGCGATGCTGAAGTTGCTGCTACAGCCTGTGAACTTCCTCATCCTTGATGAGCCCACCAATCATCTTGATATGCGCACTAAAGACATCCTTAAAAGTGCCATTGCCGATTTTGATGGCACAGTGATTGTTGTCTCACACGACCGTGATTTTCTTGACGGATTAGTGAGTAAGGTTTATGAGTTTGGCAATCATCGTGTGCGTGAGCATTTGTGCGGCATCTACGAATTTCTTGAGAAGAAAAAGATTCAGTCGCTGCAACAACTTGAGATAAAGGAGAAGACCGCTGCGCCACAGCAGGAGAAAGTGATGACAGCATCAAAGCTGAGCTATCAGGAGCAGAAGGAGCACGAACGCGAGGTGCGGCGAGCAGAGAAACGTGTAAAGCAGCTTGAGCAGCAAATTGCCGACACCGAGGCGGCGATTGCCGAGATAGAGGCGCAACTATCTCAGGGTAATGCCAGCGACCCTCAAATATTCTCACGCCATGCCGAGCTTAACCGTCAGCTTGAAGAAATCATGGCTCAGTGGGAGCAAGCCAGCGAGGACCTGGAACAAACCAGATCGG
>CALAVD010000379.1 GCA_937892085.1 uncultured Prevotellaceae bacterium | reverse complement strand
ATCATAATGAACGCACACACGGGGAATCCGAGTGCGGTAGGTTTGACCATCGCCGAGAATCCTGTGATGATGCCGAGGTCTTCCAGTTTCTTGACCCTCTGGTGGATGGCCGCTCCCGAGACTCCGCACTCACGGGCTATCTCGAGGAAGGGCATTCTTGCGTCTTTGACCAGAAACGACAGGATCTTCCTGTCCATTTCATCAAGTTTGTAGTCACTGCTCATACTCAATCGTTATTTAGTAGCTTTGCGTCTTCTGCTGAAACGGCGTCTTGCGCCACCGGTGGGCTCCGAGGATGCCACGATGGAATTCGCCTCCTCCGGCGTGAGGGTGTCGGGGTCGGCGCCTTTGGGGAGTTTGTAGTTCTTGCCGCCGTACTTGAGGTAGGGGCCGTAACGGCCGTTCATCAGGGCGATGCCGCCTTCGAACTCGCGAATCACCTGGATCTCGGCGGCCTTCTTCTCGTCGGCCTCGATAAGCGAGATGCACTTCTCGAGGCTCACCGTGAGAGGGTCTACGCTTCTGGGCAGGGACACGTTCTTGGCGCCGTACTTGAGGTAGGGGCCGAAGCGTCCCTTGGTTGCGATGACGTCCGTGCCGTTGTACTGTCCGACGGTGCGGGGTAGGGCCAGGAGATTGAGGGCTTCCTCGAGCGTGATGGACTCGATGAGCATCCCGGCCGGCAGCGAAGCGAACACCCTGTCGTCGCCTTCTCCCTTCTGCACGAACGGGCCGAACTGCCCGAGCTTCGCGATGACGGGCTTGCCGTCTGCGGGGTCGGTTCCGATCTCGCGCTCGACCTTCATAAACTGCTTGTCGCTCACGGCCTGCTCCACCTGTGTGTGGAACGGGCGGTAGAAGTCGGAAATGCATTTGTGCCAGTCCTGCCTGCCTGCGGCGACGCTGTCGAACGACTGCTCCACGCCTGCGGTGAAGCCATAGTCGAGTACCTCCCGGAAGTTGTCCACGAGGTAGTCGGTGACTACCATGCCGATCTCGGTGGGGAGGAGCTTGCCCTTGTCGGCGCCCACGGTCTCGTTCCAGTCGGTCTCCTGGATGGCTTCTCCCCTGAGGGTGAAGTTGACCACGGGCCTGGTCTCTCCGGGCTTGTCGCCCTTGACGAGGTAGCCGCGCTCGGTGGTGAGGGTGGTGATGGTCGGAGCATAGGTGGACGGACGGCCGATGCCGAGCTCCTCAAGCTTCTTGACGAGCGTGGGCTCGGTGTAGCGCATAGGGGCCTGGGTGAACTTGCAGGTGGCGGTGGCCGACTTGAGTGCGAGCTCCTGACCTATGGCCATAGGGGGCACGGAAGCGGTCTCGGGGTCGTCGGACTCCTCGTCGGTGCCTTCCTTGTAGAGCTTGAGGAAGCCGTCGAAGAGGATCTCTGCCGCCTGGACGGCGTATTTTTCCTGACGGGTGCTGATGCCGATGGTTATTCCGGTGTTCATCACCTTGGCCTCGGCCATCTGGCAGGCGACGGTGCGTTTCCAGATGAGGTTGTAGAGCTTCTGCTCCTGGGCAGTCCCCTCGATGAAGGTGTTCTCGATGAAGGTGGGGCGGATGGCCTCGTGGGCCTCCTGGGCACCCTTCGAACTGGTGTGATACTGGCGCACCTTCGAGTATTGCTCTCCGTAAAGCTCTGCTATCTTCGCCTTGGCAGCACCGATGCAAAGTCCTGACAGGTTCACCGAGTCGGTACGCATGTAGGTGATGTGACCGCTCTCATAGAGCGACTGAGCGACACGCATGGTCTGTGCCACCGAGAAACCGAGCTTGCGCGAGGCTTCCTGCTGAAGGGTTGAAGTGGTGAACGGTGGTGCCGGGCTTTTCTTGATGGGCTTCACCTGAACATCGGCTACCGTGTAGGTGGTGTCCTTGCAGTGCTCGAGAAGCTCCATAGCCTGGTCACGGGTAGAGAAGCGCTTGTTGAGCTCGCAAGCTACCACGCTATCGCCGTAGCCAGCTATCAGCTCGCTGCTCACACGATAGTACTGCTCGCTCTTGAAGTTGCGAATCTCCTTCTCACGCTCGGCAAGCAGGCGCACTGCCACGCTCTGCACACGGCCGGCACTCAACGCTGGCTTTATTTTCTTCCACAGCACCGGTGATAGCTCAAAGCCCACGATGCGGTCGAGCACACGGCGAGCCTGCTGGGCATCGACGAGATTGGTGTCGATGTCGCGCGGGTTCTCGATAGCGGCAAGAATTGCTGGCTTGGTAATCTCGTGAAACACAATGCGGCGGGTGTTCTCCTTCTCCAGACCCAACACCTCGTTAAGGTGCCAAGCTATAGCCTCTCCCTCGCGGTCCTCATCACTTGCAAGCCACACGGTTTTCACGCCTTTGGCGGCTTTCTTGAGCTCTTGCACAAGAGCCTGCTTGTCTTCTGGAATCTCATAGATGGGTTGGAAATCGTTTTCTACATCAATACTGAAATCCTTTTTCTCCAAGTCACGGATGTGACCATAACTTGACATGACTTTGTAGTCTTTTCCCAAAAATTTCTGTATAGTCTTAGCTTTTGCCGGAGACTCCACTATCACAAGATTATCTGCCATTTTTATAAAAATATTATCGTCTTTTCTTAATAATCAGCATGTTAAGCGATTCACATCAAGCACAACAATGCCGTTTTAATTCAAAATCGGGTGCAAAATTAGGCAAAAAACTCACATTTCCTATAATAATGTGTAAAAATTTAACGATTTTTCCTTTGTAGCAAGATTCTTTGAACCAAACAAAGAGAACAATAAGACGAACAATACATCACCAAAAGTAAACAATGTTAGGAAAATCCGAAAAGTAATCACCATAAAAGTTGATTTTATCGAAAAAAGTCGTAATTATGCAGAAAATTTTGTTTCAAAATTGCAACAATTAAAGGTGGGTTTCTATAAATTAATAAAATGTTGAGATGGGTTCTTGGTTGTTTTTGTTTCTTTTCGGCATCTGCTTCGTTAAATCCTTGCAACATAGCCCGCTATGCCGCTGCTGCTTTAACTTCGCATCTGCTCGAAAATAAATCAAAAACATCTCAAGTTAATTTATAGAACCCACCTAAATCACTCGAACAAACTGAAGTTGCGGGTTTATTCTCAATCAGCATTGACAACGAAATGTCTGTTGGCGGGACGCATAACTTCACACTCAAGACCATCGCTAAAATATCAACGGTTTTGCAGGTTGACCTGTTGAAGTGAACCCAAAGTTCACTTATTCAAACACAAAAGCACTGATTTTTTGCAAAAATATTCCCGGATATGCACTTATGTTCGGGAATATTACTTTTTTTCCCGTTGGATAGGCAACAATCCAGACATTTTTGGTAATAAAGAAGCGTTTTGCTTATCTCTTTTTATTGAAAACCTGAGAAAAACCGTTTTGAGATAAATCCTGGGGAACGTTTCGAGAAATATGAGAAAAATATCGTAACTTTGCAACCCGAAACAGAAGTTTACCAAAACTCCTTTGGCTTGTCAACTCGTTTACTTGTCAACTTGTTTACTGAAATACTATGGCTGAGAGCAACTTTATTGATTATGTGAAGATAATGTGCCGCAGTGGGCATGGCGGGGCGGGGTCGAAGCACCTGCACCGAGCTAAGTACATCCCCAAGGGTGGTCCCGACGGAGGCGACGGCGGCCGTGGCGGACACATCTTCCTGAAGGGCAACCGCAATCTGTGGACCCTCATCCACCTGAAATATCAGCGACACATCTTCGCCACCGACGGCGCTCCAGGCTCCGAGAACCAGTGCACTGGCAAAAAAGGCGAAGACCGCACCATCGAGGTGCCGTGCGGCACAGCGGTCTATGACGCCGAGACTGGAAAGTTCCTGTGCGATGTCACGCAAGACGGACAGGTGGTGCGTCTCCTGAAAGGCGGACGCGGTGGCTTGGGTAATGTACATTTCAAGACTGCCACGCGCCAGACTCCCCGCTTCGCCCAGCCTGGCGAAGACGGCGTGGAGAAGTCTATCATCCTCGAACTCAAGTTGCTCGCCGATGTGGGCCTTGTGGGATTTCCCAACGCCGGCAAATCGACACTGCTCTCGGTAATCAGCGCCGCCAAGCCCAAGATTGCCAACTACCCCTTCACCACCCTTGAGCCAAACCTCGGCATCGTGAGCTACCGCGGACAGCAGTCGTTTGTCATGGCCGACATCCCCGGCATCATCGAGGGCGCCAGCGAGGGCAAAGGCTTAGGACTGCGCTTCCTGCGACACATAGAGCGCAATGCCGTGCTGCTTTTCATGATTCCCAGCGACACCGACGACATCAAGCGAGAATATGAGATACTGAGCAACGAACTTGCCACCTTCAACCCCGACTTGGTGGAGAAGCCGCGCGTGCTCGCCATCACCAAGTGCGACCTCATCGACGAGGAGCTCAAGGAGATGCTGTGCGAGGGTCTGCCCACCGACGTGCCTGTGGTGTTCATCTCGAGTGTGGCACAGCAAGGACTCACCGAGCTCAAAGACCTCCTGTGGCGCACCATCAACGACGAGCACAACCGCATCCCCGACAGCGTGGCGCTCCACGACCTCGACGCCCGGCACCGCGTGCAGGAAGAAGACGACTTCATCTTCGCTGCTCAGGACCCCGACTACGACGAGATGCCCGACGCTGGCGGCAAGATGATAGTTGACGAGCAAGAGTGGGACGACGAGTACTGGGAAGATAAATTCGAAGACCCCGACAGCGACTTCCAAATCGTCAATGATGAGGAGGGGGAATAGTTGAGTGTTGACAGCTAAGTGTTAAGTGTTGAGTGTTGACAGCTAAGTGTTAAGTGTTAAGAGTTCACAGTTAAGTCTAGACAATCTAGAATTTCTAGAAAATCTAGAATTTCTATAAAATATAGAGCTTATAGAAAGTATAGACAATATAGAGCTTATAGAAAATAGCTGAAATTTAAAAATGGCTTTTGATAAGGTAAATATCTGCGTGTTTGGAGCTTCGAGCCGTGACTTGGAGAAAGGCTATGTTGATGCAGCCTACCAGTTAGGCACGCTCATGGCTCAGCGTGGCTGGACATGCTACAATGGCGCTGGCTGCGAGGGGCTGATGCGTGCCGTGAGCGACGGTGTGCTTGACGGCGGCGGCGAAGCCATTGGCGTGATACCGCAGTTCATGGTGGATAACGGGTGGCACTACGACCGCCTCACACGCATCATCACCACTGCCGACATGCACGAGCGCAAGAACACATTAGCACAGATGACACAAGCTGTGATAGCCCTGCCTGGCGGCTGCGGCACCCTTGAGGAACTACTCGAAGCCATCACCTGGCGACAGTTGGGTCTCGCCCCAAAACCCATTGTAGTGCTCAACACTCTGGGCTACTACAACCACCTTGCCGCCATGCTCACCACAGCCATTGAGCAAGGTTTCATGCGCAAGAGCCACCACCGCTTGGTGCAGTTTGCCGATACCCCTGAGCAGGCCATCGCCATCATTGAGAAAGAGCTGACTCATAGCCCCGAACCTATAGAATCAAAATACTAAATTACAGAGCGATGCCCACCGAGAACGTTCAACATATCATCGACACCACCTCGACATCAGCT
>CALAVD010000378.1 GCA_937892085.1 uncultured Prevotellaceae bacterium | reverse complement strand
TCTCCTTGTCCACGATGGGCGACAGCCTGCGGTTGATCTTCTCCACCTTTTCCGCCACGATGTCCACAGCGGTCACCGGGTGGTGCTGTGCCAACAGCGTGGCTATCGACATGCCAACATAGCCTGTTCCGGCCACGGCGATCCTGATGTCTTTGTTCATCTTTTTGTAGTCTTTTCCCATGGAGTCCCCATGGCGAGGGGGCCCTGTTTCTTATTTGGCGACAAAATTACGAAAAAAAGGTAGAACGGCAAAAGATAAAAGAAAGATAAAGGGATGAGTTTTCAGAAAAAATGCCTACATTTGCAAAAACATTTCTCCAATGATAGAAAAAGTGGATTGCTTCCTGCCGTTCGTCGATGCCGAAGCCTCGTCGCGCATCGTCAGCGAGTTGGGTGCTGACAAGTCAGTTCAACATATTTACGTGACCGTTCCCCAGGAGGAACACGACAGGATAGACCCCATCCCGGGATGCTCTTTCCTGCCCATCGACCAACCCTTGTCGACCAATGCCATGCGCCGGATGGCCGAGACCGCGGTGTCGCCATACGTCCTTCTCTGCCTGAAACCCGTGCCTTGGCACTTGGGGCTTTATGCCTTGCAGCGCATGTTGCGGGCGGCAGCCGAAACGGGGGCTGCCATGGTCTATGCCGACCACCTCTCCGTCGAGGGGGGACAGACCGTACGCCATCCCGTGATCGACTACCAGGAGGGTAGTTTGCGCGACGATTTCGATTTCGGCTCCTTGGTGCTCCTCTCCACACACCATCTCCGGCTGTTCGCCCAGCAGCCCACGCTGCCCGACTATCAGTATGCGGGATGGTATGCCCTGCGCCTCTTCCTCAGTAGGCAAGGCACGCTCTTCCATCTCAACGAATACCTGTATACCGAACAGGAAGACGACCTGCGCGCCAGTGGCGAGAAGCAGTTCGACTATGTCAACCCGCGCAACCGCGAGGTGCAGGTGGAGATGGAGAAGGCGGTGACGGCCCATCTCACCGAGGTGGGTGCCCTGGTCGACACGTCGCGCTACCGCACCATCAATTTCTCCGAGGACCAGTTCGAAAGGGAAGCCTCGGTGGTCATACCCGTGTTCAACAGGGTCAAGACCATCCGCGATGCCGTAGACTCCGCCTTGGCGCAGAAGACGAATTTCAAGTATAATGTCATCGTGGTCGACAACCATTCCACCGATGGCACAATCGAGTTTCTACACAACAACTATCCACAGCTACAGCTCATTGTCAACAGCGAGAACCGTGGCGTGGCGGCAGCACGCAACCAGGGCATAAAGGTCGCCACAGGTAAGAAACTGCTACTGCTCGACAACGACACCGAGGCGACAACCACAGCCATCAATGCCATGATCGACTATCTTGACACCCACCCCCAGGTGGGGCTCTGCTCATGCCGACTCGTTGACAAGGATGGGGTGCCACAAGACAGCTGCAAGCCTTACCCTGGACTCATGATAAAGCTGCGTAATGTGCTGGGAATTGGCAACAAAACGAAATATGAGCCAAGCGACAACGGCATCATTGAGCCGATTTACGTCATCGGAGCTTGCCAGATGTTCGGCAAGGAGGTCGTCAACAAAGTGGGACTGCTCGATGAGCACATTTTCTACGGTCCCGAAGACGCCGACTGGTGCCTGCGCATCAAGCATGACGGTTGGCGCATCCACTGCCTTAACAACCACACCATCGTCCACGACTACCGCCGCTCCACCAAGCGCCGCCCATTCTCCAAGCTCGGCCGCCTACACATCAAAGCCTTGATATATTTTTACTGGAAACACAAACGCCTGTTCTAACCCAAAAAAGTTCCAGCCTTTTTCTTCAAAATTCCTCAGAAATGAAGGAAAAGTGTTACCTTTGCGCTAAAAATATACGGCTATGAAACTACATGGATTAGTTCTTGTCCTATCACTGCTGCTGATGGGCATCAACGCTAATGCCCACGAGATAATAAAGTTCCACATGAAGAGCTCAAGCAGCAGCGTCTATCCTGGCACTGAGCGTGATGTGGAGGTGTATGTCCCCGATGCCTACGATGGCAGGCAGCCCGCTTGCCTCTACGTGGGCCTCGACGGCATCTTGTGCAACGCAACCAATGTTATGGACAGCCTTATCGCCGCTGGCAAGATGCCGGTGACCATAGGCGTGTTCATCCAGCCTGGGGTCATAAAGGACAGCAACGGCAACGTGGTGCGCTACAACCGCAGCAACGAGTTTGACATGCCCACCCCGACTTTTGCCCTATTCCTTGAGCGGGAACTACTGCCGTATGTCGAACTGTTGACCACGGCAAAGGGCTATCCCATCACACTCTCTCACCGAGGTGCCGACGGCATGATCTTTGGGCTGAGCAGCGGCGGCATTGCCGCATTCACGGCGGCTTGGCACCGCCCCGACAGGTTCAGCCGAGTGTTCAGCGGAGTGGGCACCTTCGTGGCGATGCGTGGCGGCAACGACCTCCAGGCGATAGTCCGAAAAAGCGAGCCTCGTCCCTTGCGCATCTTCCTGCAAGACGGCACCAACGACGTGTGGAACCCGCTCTTCGGCCACTGGTACGAGGGCAACCGCATGCTCGCCTCGGCACTCGACTTCGCTGGCTACGATGCCCGCTACGACTGGAGCGACTGCTACCACGGTGTGAAGCGAGCCTCCGAGATTTTCCCCGAGGTCATGGAATGGATGTGGGAAGGCTGGCCCGAGGCGCCCAAGTGCGGCAAGACCCAGAACAACCTGCTCGACACCATGCTGGTGGCAGGCAGTGAGTGGCGGCAAGAGCCTTTTGCCAGCAGTCCTGACCTGCCCGAAGCCAGTTACCCTAACGGCAAACTTAAAGCTTATGTTCATGACGGCACCAACTGCTTGTGGCAGAGTGTTATCAGTGAAGATGGCGAACAATATGCACAACCATTCTATTGGCTTCACAGCTACGACAACTCACAATTGACGATTAGTGCAATGGAGTTTGACAGCGCAGGCAACTTGTGGGTGGTGACCAATGCCGGCATTCAAATTTGTGACCAGAACGGACGAGTGCGGGGCATCATAATGCTGCCTCAGGGCGTTGATGCCGCCGAAATAAACCAAATAAAGATTGAAGATGGCAAGGTGGCTTTGTGGAGCAATAAAGGGGTGCGATATGTGCGCTCATTCCTTATCTTTGGTCACAAGTGGAATATTCCCAAGAGCCAAGGGCAAGGATAAGTTTTAAGTGATAAGTAGAAAGTGTTAAGTTTTGAGTTTAGCCGCCGTCGCGGCCGAAGGTTCTCATTCCTTTTTACTCCTTCAATCCTTTTAAATCCTTTGTAATGAACAGTCCAGCGCAACATGCCAAGTTTGTGAAGTTGACCACCGAGCCTGTGGGCAGGTTGGTCACGGGGCTTGCCGTGCCGGCCATGGTGAGTATGCTCGTGACAGGCATCTACAACCTCGTTGACACGTTCTTCGTGGGGCAAATCAACACTCAGAGCGTGGCGGCGCTCGGCATCGTGTTCTCCTATATGTCGATTGTGCAGTCTATAGCCTTTTTCTTTGGGCAGGGTGCCGGCAACTACATCTCACGCGCGTTGGGGCACGAAGACACTCACAACGCCGGCGTGATGGCAAGCGTGGGACTTGTCACGACATGGCTCACAGGGGCTGTGATTGCCGTGATAGGTTTCACTTTCATGCAGCCGGTGCTACGCATCTTTGGCTCCACCGAGACCATTTTGCCCTACGCTTGCGACTATTTCACCTTCATCCTGCTGGGCACGCCGTTCATCATGAGCTGCTTTACCATGAACAACCTGATGCGGCATCAGGGCAATGCCATACTTTCGATGCTCGGCATCATGACCGGCGCGGTGCTCAACGTGGTGCTCGACCCAATTTTCATCTTCGGACTGGGGCTGGGCGTGAAAGGCGCGGGTATGGCAACGGCAGTGTCGCAAGTGGTGAGCTTCACGCTCATGCTCATGCTCGCAGGCAAAAAGGGTGGAGTGCCAATCGAACTGTCGAAGTTCAAGCCATCCTGGCAGCGCTACCGCGACATTGCCGCGGGCGGACTGCCATCGCTGGCGCGGCAGTCGATGATGGGCATTGCAGCTCTCATCCTCAACCATGTGGCAGGACTCTACGGCGACTCGGCGATTGCCAGTTTCTCGGTGGTGAGCCGCATCACCATGCTCGCCAGCGCCGCGATGATAGGCTACGGACAGGGCTTCCAACCCGTGTGCGGCTTCAACTATGGAGCGGGAAAATTCGACCGCGTGAGAGCAGCCTTTATCCACAGCTGCAAAGTCTCTACTATCTATTGCACCGCACTGGCGGTGGCGGGATTTATCTTCGCACGCCAACTGGTGTCACTCTTCGTCGCCAGCGACCCCGAAGTGAGCCGCATAGGCACCGAGGTGCTACGCTACCAGTGCCTCGCGTTCCCCTTGACGGGTTTTGTGGTGATGGTGAACATGTACCTGCAAAACATTCGCCGCACCGTGCCGGCTACCATCATGGCCATGTCGCGGCAAGGCATCTTCCTGATCCCCGCACTGTTCCTCGGCAATTGGCTGCTCGGCTTCTTCGGGGTGGAAATCGCTCAAGCAGTAGCCGACGTGGCATCATTCCTCCTCGCCATCCCGCTTGGTGTCAAAAACTTAAACAAAATGGGGAAAAAGTCCAATGCATAATACATAATTCAGGTGGGTTCTATAAATTAACTTGAGATGTTTTTGATTTATTTTCGAGCAGATG
>CALAVD010000377.1 GCA_937892085.1 uncultured Prevotellaceae bacterium | reverse complement strand
GATTTACAACGACGAGTGGTACAAGCTCGAGACGCGCGAGGCACAGGACTCGCTCGTGTACTGGCTCACCGACTCCACCCTTATAAAAGCCGACACCATAAGGTTAGAGATGACCTACCTGCACACCGCCCTCGACGACTCGCTCACGCTCAAGACCGACACCCTCACCTTTGCCAAGCACCGCAACAACAGCGAGATAAAGGCACTCGAGAAAGCCGCCAAAGAGCGCGAGAAGCAGCAGAAGGAGCTCGCCAAGCTCGAGGAGAAGCTCGCCAAGCAACAGCAAGAAGGCAAGGACGTGACCGACCTTGAAGACGAGATAGAAGACCTGCGCGAGACACTGAAGGTGAAGCCCACACTGCTCACCATCGAGACCAACAAAGGAACCACCGAGATCACCGACTCGGTATTTATAAAAGCCGAGTCGCCCATAGGACGCATCGACGCAGGAGGCGTGCACCTCGAGATGATGAACGCCGACAGCACCTGGCAAGCAGTGCCGCTGCCGCCCTTGGTGCCCAGCAACGAGTGGGACATTTACCGCTACGTGGCACCCATGAAGCTGAAGCAGGGCGCCGACTACCGCCTCACCATCGACTCGCTCGCCGTGACATCAATCTACGGCATAGCCTGCGACACCGTGCGCTCGACCTTTAAAGTGAAAAGCGAGGAGGAATATGCTAACCTGCACGTCAACTGCCTCGGCTTCGAGGGCAAGGCATTCGCCCACCTGCTCGACAAGCAGGGCAGAGTGGTGCGCACCGTGGATGTGATAGGGAAATATGCCGACTTCTATGACGTATTGCCCGAGACCTACTACATCATGATGGTGCTCGACGCCAACGGCAACGGACGCTGGGACACCGGCAACTACAGTCAGCACTTGCAGCCCGAGGACGTGTTCTACTACCATAACCCCGTCAAACTCAAGAAATTCAGCGACATAACGCTCACATGGGACATCTACGAAATGCCCGCCGACAAGCAGAAACCCGAGGCTATTCGCAAGTTCCACCCCGAGGAGCGCGACAGCAAACTCAAAAAGGAAGAGAAGAAATCCACTAACGACGAGGAGGAAGACGACGAGTTCAACAGCAACGGATTTATCAACAACAGCTCCTACAGCGGCGACAAATACCGCGACACGAAAGCCGCCCGCAACGCGAGATAGTTTTCCGCTCGCTGATGGTCGCTATCTTTTTACTGCTGAGAACTGAAACTGATAACTGAAAACTAAAAACTATCTAAAACTCTATTAAAAAATTTTTCCACGTTAATAATTTGTTGTATATTTGCAGGCTGAAAACGTGAAAAAGTGCTTTTTTCATGCCCTATTGACGTGAATAAAGCACTGATAACCATTGAACTAAACAAACAAATATAATTAATAATTTACAAAATGCAAACTAAAGGTTTTATTTTAACTATTGCTAGTGCTTTAGTTTTGATATGCATTTTCTACCTCTCGTTCTCTTTTGTGGCTAACAAATATGAGAACCAAGCCGTTCAAGCCGCTATGAAGGCCAACGGTGGTGTGAAAGACGAGGGTAGCCAGAAGTATAAAGATGCATACAACGACACCATTAGCAAAATTGAGAAACAGACAGTGTGGCCATGGAAGAACGCAGAATATGGCTACATCTACAAAGATGTCCGCGAGAAACAATTAGGATTGGGTCTTGACTTGAAGGGCGGTATGAACGTAACCCTCGAGATTAAGGTTCCCAACGTGCTGAAATCTCTTGCTGGCATCCAAAAAGAGGGACAAGACAAGAACTTCGACAAAGTGCTTAAGGAAGTCCCCGAAGAGACCGACAACTATGTTGCTGAATTCTGCAAGCGCTACAATGCCACCGGCAGCAACGTGAAGAGCCTCTTCTCAAAGAGAGTACAGAAAATTAAAGATAACCCACAAGCCACTGACCAAGATGTACAGAAGTACATCGAGGAAGAGGTTGATAAGATTATCGACAACTCTTATAAGGTGTTGCGCACTCGTATCGACCGCTTTGGTGTGATTGCTCCAAACATCCAGCAGCTGGCAAAGAAGGGCCGCATCTTGCTTGAGCTCCCAGGCATCAAAGATCCCGACCGTGTAATCGACCTGCTCAAGAAAGCTGCCAACCTTGAGTTCTATGCCACCTACGCTTACAGCAAGATTGCTCCCAGCCTCAACGAGCTGAGCAGCAAGTATGCTTCGAGCGCAACAGCCGACTCTACCACTGCCAACAAGAACCTCATGCAGATGCTCGGCAGCGTGAATCCCGAGTGGTGCATCGCCGGTTATGTGCTTGCCGCCGACACCTCGGCTGTAAACACCATCATCAACAGCGAGCTCGCCAACCAGATTCTTCCCTCCGACCTCAAATTGAGCTGGACAGTGAAAGCTGAGAAGGGCAATGAGGCGGCTCCCGAGAGATTTGCTCTCGTGGCACTGCAAACCGACAACGAGGGCAACCCCGCTCTCACCGGTGAGGTGGTGACCAGCGCTACCACATCCTACGAGAACCTCAAGGGTAGCACCGTGAGCATGACAATGAACGACGAAGGCGCACGTCGCTGGGCTCGTATCACTGCCGACAACATTGGCAAGCCAGTGGCTATCGTCCTCGACGACCAGGTTTATTCTTATCCAAGAGTTAACCAGGAGATTACCGGTGGACGCAGCGAAATCACCGGCGACTTCACCCCCGAAGAGGCTACCGACCTCTCTAACGTGCTCGAGAGTGGTAAGATGGACGCTCAGCCCGAGATTATCAGCCAGCGCGTCATCGGTCCTTCGCTCGGTCAAGAGTCTATCAACAAGGGTCTCACCTCGTTCGTTGTAGCCCTCGTGCTGCTGATGATATTCATGGTATGCGTCTATGGCATCAAAGCCGGCACTATCGCCAACTTGGGTCTTATCTTCAACCTGTTCTTCACTGCAGGTATCCTTGCCTCGTTCCAAACAGTGCTCACCCTGCCAGGTATCGCAGGTATCGTGCTTGCACTCGGTATGGCGGTTGACGCCAACGTGCTTATCTTCGAGCGCATCAAGGAAGAGCTGCGCGCCGGCAAGGGCCTCAAGGCTGCCGTAGCCGACGGTTATGGCAACGCCTTCTCGGCAATCTTCGACTCTAACTTGACCACCATCATCACCATGGTCATCTTGGCGTTCCTCGGCACAGGCCCCATCAAGGGTTTTGCCATCACCACCATCGTGGGTATCTGCTGCTCGTTCTTCACCGCAGTATATCTCACCCGCATCATCCTCGAGTGGTTCATCAAGAAGGGCTGGTATTCTAACATCTCTTTCACCACTCCATGGACTCGCCACTTGATGGAGAACACCAACTTCGACTTCATGGGCAAGCGCAAACTCAGCACCACCATCGTGGGCATCATTATCGTGGCAGTTATCGCCATGTTCCTTATCCCAGGCCGTGGTCTGAACCGTGGTATCGATTTCTCTGGCGGTCGCAACTACATCGTGCAATTTGACCAGCCTGTAGATGTTGAGACTCTCAAGGACAAGGTAAAAGACAACCTGCCCAACTCAAGCACTTCGGTAATCACCATCAACAACGACAGAACCGTGCGCGTTTCTACCAACTTCAAGAATGGTGAGGAATTTGACACCAAGAAGGTTGACGACGAGATTGAAAAAGCTCTTTACACCAGCCTCAAAGACTCGTTCAAGGGCAAAATCTCGCAAGAGGAGTTCAGCACTGCCAACGACAAGACCGGTATCATCGATATCGAGCACGTGGGACCATCTATCGCTAAGGACATGACACGCTCGGCCGTTTGGGCTGTATTCTTCGCCCTCATCGCTATGGCGCTCTACATCCTGCTGCGATTCCGCAACGTGGCATTCTCGGTTGGTGCACTCGCTGCCGTAGCCTTCACTGCATTCATGGTAATAGGCGTTTACACACTGCACGGACTTCTCCCATTCGCTATGGAGATCGACCAGACGTTTATCGCCGCCATCCTTACCGTGATTGGTTATCAGGTGAACGATACCGTGGTGGTATTTGACCGCGTGCGTGAGTACCGCAAGCTCTATCCAAAGCAAGACCTCAACCACACCTTCAACAAGGCGTTGAACAGCACCCTCGCCCGTACGATGATGACATCAATCACCACCTTGCTGGTATTGCTCGTTATCTTCTTCCTGGGCGGCGACTCCATCCGCAGCTTCATCTTCGCGATGATCCTCGGTGTGATAATCGGTACTTGCTCGTCGCTCTTCATTGCATCGCCAGTGGCCCACTCTATCACC
>CALAVD010000376.1 GCA_937892085.1 uncultured Prevotellaceae bacterium | reverse complement strand
GCGCATCTGCCGGCATTTCACGGCAGCCAGCTGCTTGGAGAGATACTCCCATGCCCCTGGGTTGTGCCCCGTGTCGCAGACCACGGTGGGGTTGGTCCTCACCGTCTGCCAGCGTCCCTGCAGGCCGGTGCCTTTCATCACGTTCCTGAATACACGGTTCATCTCGCTCTGTATCTTGCGCTTGTTCTCCGGAATGATGCAGTCGGCCATATAGCCCATGTCCACCAGCTTGTGCAAGGCTACCACTGCGGTGTTCATGTTGCGTGGCTGGTAGTCGCCGGTCAGCTCGCACTCAAATTCTCCCAGGTGCTTTGCCGTGTAGTGCAAGCAGCCCTCTGGCGTAAGCCGCCACGACTCAATCTCCTGCTCGTCCTCCGCAAAGCTGATGGGCGCGTTTGCCTCCTGGGCCAGTGCTTCGAATATAGGTCGTGTCTCAGGTGTTGCTTCGCCAATCACCACGGGCACGCCTCGCTTGATGATGCCGCCCTTCTCCATGGCAATCATTTCCAGGCTGTCGCCGAGCAGTTGCGTGTGGTCCAGCGACACGTTTGTAATGACGCTCAGTATGGGGGTTATGATGTTCGTGCAGTCGAGACGACCGCCAAGGCCCACCTCCACGATGGCTATGTCTACGTCCATGTCCTTGAAATACTTGAACGCCATGGCCGTGGCAATGTCGAAGAACGAGGGTTTCAGCTTGTCGAAGAAGTCCTTTCCCTCATTCACGAAATTCACCACGTAGTCCTCGCTGATGGGCTTGCCGTTCACACCATAGATTATCACATCGTCCATCTTCAGCTCCTTAGGCGGCAGCCCTTTAATAGTGTCGAGGATCACATCCTCGGGCAAGGTGTTGTAGGTAGCGCAATACTCCTCAAGCTGCTTGATGTCGTGCTCAAACTTCTCGGTCTCGGCCTCATCGCCAATGACGGTGATTACCGAACCGCGAGCAGCCATCCTGAGCTTTGGAAACAAATTGCGGATAAGTTGGATATTACTATTGTTAACCCCGTAAAACACCACTGGGTCAACGTTGTCGATTATTATGTGCCGTTCTATCATTAATTCTATTGGTAAACAAGTGAACTTTCGTTGTGCTTTATCGGTCACAAAAATAGTCAAAAAAAATTGTGTTAACAAAAATTGCACATTATTTTATTTGAGTTTCTTGAATATTTTGGCAAAAAAGAATTAATTTTGCACATTCACATCAATTATTTATAAAATTAACTAATTATGGCAACTACCAAAAAAACTAAACCAGCTACCAAAAAAGCAACCACTAAGAAAAACGTGATTGGCGAAGCCAGCAAGCGTTGCATGGCTATGGAAGACAAGTACGGAGCTCACAACTACCACCCACTGCCCGTGGTGCTCACCAAGGGCAAAGGCATCTATGTGTGGGATGTTGAGGGAAAGAAATATTTCGACTTCCTGTCGTCTTACTCGGCTGTCAATCAAGGGCACTGCCATCCACGCATCGTGAAAGCCCTCAAGGACCAGGCAAGCCGCCTGTGCCTCACTTCACGCGCTTTCTACAACGACGCTCTGTGCGAGTATGAGAAATTCATGCACCAGTACTTCGGCTATGACAAGTTGCTCCCCATGAACACCGGCGCCGAGGGTGTGGAGACCGCTCTCAAGCTCGCCCGCCGCTGGGGTGTTGCAAAAAAGGGTATTCCCAACGACAAAGTTAAGATAATCTGCTGTGAGGGCAACTTCCACGGTCGCACCGTCACCATCATCACCATGAGTGACGACCCAAGCTCTTTTGCCGACTACGGACCTTTGACACCAGGTTTCATCCGCATTCCTTACAACGATCCCGAGGCTTTGAAGAAAGCACTTGAGAAACATGGCAAAGAGGTGTGCGCCTTCATCGCCGAGCCCATCCAGGGCGAGGCTGGCGTGTTTGTGCCCGACGACGGCTACCTCAAGAAATGCTTCGACTTGTGCCACGAGCACAACGTGCTCTTCATCGCCGACGAGGTGCAGACGGGTATTGCACGCACCGGTAAGATGCTCTGCTCTATGCACGACGGCATCCGCCCCGACATCGTAATCTTAGGTAAGGCGCTCGGTGGTGGCGTGCTTCCCGTTTCGGCTTGCCTTGCCGATGACGACATCATGCTCAACGTGAAACCCGGCGAGCACGGCTCTACTTTCGGTGGATTCCCCTTGGCTGCCAAGGTTGCTATCGAGGCCCTCAAGGTTGTGAAAGACGAGAAACTCACACAAAACGCCGATAAGATGGGTAAGATTTTCCGTGACGAAATCAACAAAATCAACTCGCCATTCATCGTGCAAGTGCGCGGACGTGGCTTGCTCAACGCCATCGTCACCACCCCCATCAAGGGCAAGACAGCATGGGACATCTGCCTCAAGCTGCGTGACAACGGTCTGCTGGCGAAACCCACCCATGACCACATCATCCGCTTCGCTCCACCCTTGTGCATCAACAAGGAAGAAATTCTCAAGGCTGTTGCCATCATCAAGAAGACCTTTGAGGAAATGTCAAAGTAGTTTTACCAACCACAATAACCAGGCGGCCCGCATCCCGAGCCGCCTGGTTTTTTGTAATCCTTAAATTGCGTCACTTTCAGTGAGTTAGCTTGTAGTGAGGCTCTGCTGCCAGCAACTTATCCATTATCTTTTTATAGCACCATGCGAGGACGAGGGTTAGCACAATGTAGAGGGCGAGCCACGCGTAGTCGATGAGATACAGACCTTTGTGATACTTCAGCACGCTCTCATAGATGAGAATGCGGGGAATGGAGTGAACGACGAAAACCATCGACGAGAGCATACCCACCTGCCGCAGTGGTGACACCACACAGGAGCGCAACAAGCCACCACACGGCTCGAGGAGCTTGACGAATGCCACACTACCAGCAATCACTGGCACAGGGCTCCACAGCCATAACTGATAATTCACACTAAAGAGTGCCAGCAACGGCAACATCACGACGGATGTCACCGCAAGCGACCAACGGGGCATCTGCGGGAACCCGTAACGTGCCACCACCACGCCAAGGGCGAACGGCAACATCGCTATCGACGCATTGTGGCGCACATAGACGAGCATCCGGTGGTGATGCTCCATAAAAACCTGTGGCAGCCACGCAAGCACCACTAAAAGCAGAGGCAGGAGCCACCGCCATATCGATTGACGCTTGTCGTGGAAAGGAAATATCAAGAGACGGTAGATGACATACACCTCCACCATCACGCCAAAAAACCAATAGGGAGAGGGTGTCTGTGAGTCACAGAGTGACGGAACGATGTTGGACAGCATGGTGGCTTGAGCGAGATATTCAATCCAGCCGTGCCATGACAGTCCACAGGCAAGATAGGTAATCATCGTGAGCACAAAGCATAAAATCATCAACTTGAACAATTTGAGCCAGTGGGAGCCAAGAAATTGCCACACGCCAACTCGCGACGAGCCCCCACCTCGCTCATATTTCATCACCAAGCCATAGCCGCTCAGGAACAAGAAGATGGGCACGCCATAATGCCCGAAGAACGAGAGAAACTGAAGAGGGAAGAACGCGTCGATGTTGCCGCCAGTCCAGTAGTTCCACATATTGCTGGCGCGCTCGGCGATAAAATAGAACTCGTTCTCCTCATTGCTGCCACGCAGCAGGTGACAGATGTTGTGCAGGAAAATACCCAAAATGGCTATTCCCCGCAACACCTGGCACTGAGCAGAACTAAGAAATCGGTCGCCTCTCAAAATCTTCATATATCTCGTGAATTGAAATGCAAAAATAGCAATATTTTTCTAAACTCTGTTGCCGGTTAAACCAAACGTGAATAAAAATGTCTAAAAAATGTTAGATTTGACGGCTTTTTGCGCCTCTTTGTCAAATAAATTTGGCATAGTCATTGATAATTATTACTTTAGCACCGTGAAATAAAACCGAGTAACACAACAACTCATAGATGTTTCCACTATATTGACTCGTTGAATTGTATATTCATTTACTTGTACACAAACTAAAAAATAATAGATATTATGAAAAAGACTTTGATTTCAGTAATTAGTGCCGCGTTGATTGTTATGAGCAGCTGCACATCGGCAAACCAGTTTTACGGAGTAGCTACCGGCGCTTCAGTGGGAGGCATGTTTGGCTCTGCTATTGGTAGCATAAGCGGCGGATGGCATGGCAGCAGCGTAGGCAGGCTGGCGGGTATGGTCGTTGGCGGTGTGATAGGTGCAGCAGCCACCACCCCTAAGGTTAAAGAAGAAAGCCGCACCAGCGACTACTACAATGGTTATGACTATGGCGACTATCATCAGAACAATGCCTATAGCCCCTATTCCAACATCTACGTGGAGAACATTCGTCTCGCCGAGAGCGTTAGCAACAACTGCATCGATGCCGGCGAGCATGCCAAGCTCATCTTCGAGATTCGCAATACCGGCAACGATTATGTGTATGACATCGCCCCAGTGATTACCGTGTCGGGGACCAAGCAGATCTACCTCTCCCCCACCGCTATCATCAGCGAGTTAGCACCAGGCAGTGCAGTGCGCTATCAAGCCGAATTGGTGGCTACCAACAAGCTCAAAAACGGAGTAGCCGACTTCAACATCAGCTTCTCTAATGGCGACCAGCTCTACACCGTGAGCTCTTTCCAGATTCCTACACGAAAGAGATAAAACCTGCGGCGCGCAAGCAATCTCCCTCATCACCAGCACATCTAACCGAAGTGCTGGTTTTTTATTTCATTTTGAGGCGCTTCATTGAGTTTCATTTGATTTTGTACACGGCAACCGCATCAAAATTTGAGATTGCAGATAAGTTCTTTCAAGTAATCTTG
>CALAVD010000375.1 GCA_937892085.1 uncultured Prevotellaceae bacterium | reverse complement strand
AAAAAGTCAGGGTGCGTTTTGCGCCATCACCTACCGGTCCGCTGCACATTGGCGGCGTGAGAACTGCGTTATATAACTACCTCTTTGCGCGTCAGCATGGAGGCACAATGATACTTCGCATTGAGGACACCGACAGCACCCGCTTTGTGCCAGGTGCCGAAGACTATATCAATGAAGCCCTCGCATGGCTTGGCATCGGCATCGACGAAGGTGTGCGTGAGGGCGGCAACTACGGCCCTTACAAGCAGAGCGAGCGTCGCGACATATATCGTAAGTATGTAAAGCAACTGCTCGATGACGGCAAGGCCTATATCGCTTTCGACACCCCCGAGGAGCTTGATGCCAAGCGCAAGGAGATTGCAAATTTCCAGTATGATGCCAAGACTCGCGGCATGATGCGCAACTCGCTCACTCTCCCGAAAGAAGATGTAGATGCTCTCATCGCCTCGGGTGAGAAGTACGTGGTGCGCATCCTCATTGAGCCTAACCGTGAAGTGAAGGTCAACGACCTAATTCGTGGTGAGGTGACTGTAAACAGCTCGGTGGTTGATGATAAGGTGCTTTACAAGAGTGCCGACGACCTGCCCACCTATCACTTGGCAAACATTGTGGATGACCACTTGATGGAGGTGAGCCATGTGATTCGTGGCGAGGAGTGGTTGCCCAGCGCACCGCTACATGTGCTGCTCTACGAGGCATTAGGGTGGAAAGACTCTATGCCGCAGTTTGTGCATCTGCCACTGCTTCTCAAACCCGACGGAAAGGGCAAGTTGAGCAAGCGCGACGGCGACCGCTTGGGCTTCCCTGTGTTCCCGCTCGAGTGGCGCGACCCATCAAGCGGCGACATCAGCAGCGGATACCGTGAGCGTGGCTATCTGCCCGAGGCTGTGGTGAATTTCCTTGCTCTGCTCGGCTGGAATCCTGGCAACGACCGCGAGATGTTCTCGATGGATGACCTTATTAGGGAGTTCTCTTTCGAGCACTGCTCAAAGAAAGGAGCGAAATTCGACTTCGAGAAGGGCAAGTGGTTCAACCATGAGTACCTTATCAATATGGAAGATGACAAGTTGGCAGGATTATTCAAGCCAGAGCTTGCAAAGCATGGTGTTGACGCATCGCAGTTCAGCGACGAGTACATAACCCGCGCCGTGGGCATGATAAAGAGCCGCATCAGCTTTGTGGGCGACATCTGGGACAACGCTAAGTTCTTCTTTGTGGCCCCTACCGAATATGCTCCCACGGACATTAAAAAACTCTGGAAAGACG
>CALAVD010000374.1 GCA_937892085.1 uncultured Prevotellaceae bacterium | reverse complement strand
TTCGGAGGAATGGACAAACTGATTAGTCCAGAATGGACATTTGACGAATTTGTAAAGCGCTACACATTCCTTGACCCATCGCTCGTACTCAACAACCCTATTGACCAGACAGAGGTGTTCGAGAAATATCGAAAAGGTGAGAATGGCATTGACGTATTAACCTTTATGGATGACATATTCGCCATTGAAAGCAGTAGTTCCTATCTTAACGCATTCGGAGCAGCGTGGTTACCCTATTATGACCCATACGCAAGACTTATAATGGCTGACCCATTAGATATGAACCGCGTGCGCAACGGTGAACCCAAATGCCTTATCAGAGGATTATATGCTTTAATATATCCAGAACTCGAAATTCCCTTCAAAATACCAATGCCACGTCCAGTAGATGCTGTCTTCAAGGACTGGGATGGTCCGAAGCGTCCAGAATTCCGCAAGGACATACCGATGGACAAACTTACTGGCAACCAGAAGTGGCAGCTGTGGTGCGCCCAGATGTTCCTCGACTTAAACGAGCCATTGCCATGAGTCAACTCGTAGTGGAAGGAGAACTCCGCAAGCAGTGGAACAGGAGCATCACTGATGTTCTCAGGTTCTTCATAGGGCTGTGCAAGCAGCATGGATTGCGCTATTTCATAGCCTACGGTTCGGCAATCGGCGCCATTCGTCACAAGGGCATCATTCCGTGGGACGATGACATCGATGTGGTGATGCCGCGTCCCGACTTTGAGCGCCTCAAGGAGATATGCCGCACTCATGACCTCGGCGATTATGAGCTGATGGGTCCCGACAACACCCCCGGCTATTATATGCCGTTCTACAAGATGTGCAATAAGAATACTACTCTGCTCGAAAGTGTGGAGTATCATTGCGTGATAGGAATGTTTATCGACATATTCATCTATGATGGCATGGTCAATGATCTTGATGTCGTGAGGGAATGTCAGCGCAAGTATCGAAAGTACTGGTATCGTTTCATAGTGGCGTCATCTTACTACCCATGGGGTAAAATTAAAGAGAAACTTAAGCGTGGCGAGGTTAAGGACTTGATTCACTACTGGTTGCTCAGCCTAAATCGCAGCTATTTCAGGAAACGGTTTCTTAAGAAGATGCATGACATCATTCACCTTTATGATTATGACGCTTGCGACACAATCATCAAATATCCACCGGGATATGGCGAGCAAGAAATGATTCCCAAGTCGATTATTGAAGAGAGCGTAGAAGTGCCGTTTGAAGACCTTCAGGTGTCTATCCAGAAGGACTATGACACCCTGCTGCGCAGGTATTTCGGAGATTATATGCAATTCCCGCCGGTTGAGCAACAACACACTGTTCACCCTGTAGCTTACGTCAACTTTGAAAAACGGGAGTCCTACGACGAAGTGATGGCGAAGATAAAATCTCAAAAAAACACAAGAGGATGAAGGTTTCTATTCTTGTCCCTGTTTATGGAGTTGAGCGGTATATTGAGAAGTGTGCAAGGTCGCTCTTTGAACAATCATATAAGGATATTGAATATGTGTTTGTCGATGATTGCACCCCCGACAATTCTATTGAGGTACTCCAGTCGGTAATCGACTCTTTTCCCGAGCGTGCCCACCAAGTTAGGATAATACGGCACAAGCAAAACAAGGGCTTAGCAGGGGCAAGGCAGACCGCTCTTGAGGCTTCTACTGGCGAGACAGTCATTATAGTAGATAGTGACGACTACGTTGACGCTCTCATGGTGGAGAGCCTTGTCAATGAAATGGAGAAATCTAAAGCCGGTATTGTCGATTGCGGTTTCTGTATAGTGTCTGATGTGGAGATTGCTAAAGAGTTGATGCCTCTGAACGTTAGTGATAATGCTTACCTGAAAATTATTCTCTGTCAAAACGTTGAGTCTCATCGCATCTGGGGTAGGCTTATAAAAAAATCGATTTTTGTCGATAATGATATTCATTTCTATCATGGTATTGACTATAGCGAGGATTTTTCGGTGCTGCCCAAGTTGTTGATTAAAGCCAAGCGAAGCTGGGTGGACAGCTGTTTTTATTTTTATCGAGACGATAACCCGCAATCTTATACTAACAATATAACGACCAAGAATGCCATTTCATTCCTCAAGGCTCAGCAGTTGGTAGGTGATTTCATGAAATCTCAACCACAGTGGCGTGATTATCAATTAGCAGCGGAGATAGGTTGGGTAAACGTGTGGCGCTTTGCAAGGCGCTTTAATGTTGACTTTAATCTTGTAGATGAGCATTTCACACTCAGGCCCACTAATGTGACTACGAAGTGCTTGGCATGGCTGATGAAATCACGGTTGCCATACGGAGTGGTAAATTTCATCTACAAAGCGGTCCGCACCATTTATCTCATTTAGAGGGGAGAGGGATGTGAGCATTGTCGTGCATTGAAGAAGGCGCAGCCCATTCGCTAAATTCGCCGTTTATCGACGTGATATCTTCTTGCGCACGAATTCCCAGCACTCGGCGAAGATTTTCACTTTTGCCAGCTTCATTACTGCCGTGTAGATGATGCCGGCAAGTACCACTCTTGCAATGAGTAGAAGCACGCTGTTTTCAATAGGGAGTGTGGCAAAATAGGTGACTGCCATCACTGCTGCAGTAATCACGAGGAATGGTGCAATGTCGAGAACCGCCTCTATCCATTTCATGCCAATTAAGCGCTTTGCCACTGCTTGCCAAGTTGCGAGCCACAGAATCATGAAGACGGAATAAACCGTCACAACCACCAGTATTGACTGTGAAAACAGATAGTAGCAGAGCAGAATAAGCCCTATCTGCAATGCGATTTGCCCCACGTTGCACCACAGGTAGATGTCGCTGCGCTTGCACCCGATGGCGAGGTTTTGATACATCGTGTAGAATGGCATGAAAGCCCCGGCGACGCACAGCACTTGCAGCAGCGGTATGCAATCAAGCCACTTGTCGCCAAGCACTGCGGTGACAAATTCTCGAGCCACCAACGCCAGCCCTAACATCACGGGGAAAGAAATGAATGCGGTGAAGCGTATCATCTTGCGGAACACGCGCTTCTGTCGCTCCTTGTCGTCGGCAACGCTCACGAGCACAGGTTGCGCCACTTGCAGCATGGTGCCGCTCACGAATGTGTTGGCTTGCGTGTTCCACTTGTTGGCCTGCGTGAAATTTCCCACCTGGCTGATAGGGAAGAAACGCCCGAAGATGAACGTGAGAATCTGTCCGCTCAGCGTGTTGATGATATTTGTGAAGAGTATGTTCACAGCAAAGCCCGCCATTCGCTTCACCGGTCCGAAGTCGATTTTTAACGAAGGGAACCACGACACGTAGTAATATCTCCCCACATTCAGCACACTAATGTAGATTATCTGCTGCCAAGCAAGACTCCAGTAGGTGTAGCCGTTAAAAGCTAAAATAACACC
>CALAVD010000373.1 GCA_937892085.1 uncultured Prevotellaceae bacterium | reverse complement strand
TTAATATTATCTCGTGTGGAGGTTTCCTTGAATTTACCAATTTGCAGGGAACCGTGAAGAAGGTGGAATTCACAAACGTTCGTTTCTATAATGACATGCAGATGTATGTGGGCAAGGACAAGAACGTAAGCCTCACCCTGACCCTGGGCGGCGACTCCGCCAAGAACTATACTCTCGCCGAGGCGAGCCAGAAGATCGCCACTGCGGCCATCAACCCGAAGGTCGTGACCTTCACCGTTGAGCTTGACAAGACCTCCTTCGACTATAACTACGAGGAGCAGAAGCCCGCCGTCACCGTCAAGCGTGGCGGCGCCGCCCTGAAGGAGGGCAGCGACTACACGCTGAAGTACGAGGCCAACAAGAACCCGGGCACGGCGAAGGTGACCGTGACCGGCACGGGCAACTACACGGGCAAGACCGTGGTCGCCACCTTCACCATCAAGGCGCAGGATACGAGCGAGGACGCCCACACCGGAATCGCTCACGAAGTCGCTCGCCACCTCTTTGGCTGCCGACAGTCGGTCGGGCTTGAAGTCTCGTGCAAGCATACTGCTACTAACGTCGATGGAAAGGACGATGTCGGTGCCGTCGATATTGCTCTTCGACCATGTGTTGCTTGACAGCGGTCGGCTCAAGATTACCACCAGGCAAGCGAGGGCGAGCATCTCGAGGGCAAAGAGCACATGACGCATCCACTCCTTCCAGCTTGTGCCCACACCGTTGAAAGCACTGGTAGTGGGGAGTTTAAGGGTAGGGTCGCTCTTGCGGCTTTTCCACACATGCCATGCCGTGAGAGGAATTATCAGCAGCAGTAGCCACAGCAAATTGGGGTGCATAAACTGCATATTTCCTATCATTTCTCTGCCTCCTCCTTTCTTGTGGTGTCATCTTCGTTTTCAACTGGCATGGGCTTGGTCTGCTCCACAAAGTTCAGTGTGCGCTGGAAGGCTATCTCGTTTTCGTTGGCGAGGGTCTGCATTTTGGCAAACTTCACATAGTCGGCAATCTCAAGTACTTCGCTTAGCTGGTCTTTCACTTGTAGTGCTTCCTCGTTGTGCTTGATTTGCTCCATAATCTCGCTTGTGGCCATCTCCACGGCGTTGATGCCAAATCGGCGCTCAATATACACCCGCAGGATGTCGGTGAGGCATGAGTAGTACTCCTTGTGCTGTCCTTTTTGCCACAGTTGTCGGCTCTTGAGGTCGTTGAGCGCGAGAATTGCCTCCTCGTAGGGTGGCAGGCGTTTTTTCTCGGGCTTGAATGGGTTAATGCCTTTCTTGAACCACTTGAAGTAGGCGAAGACAAGAAACGCGAGTAGCGCAAGCCCTGCAAGCCAAGCCCACCAGTAGCGGGCGATGATGTTAGGGATGTAGTCGATCAGTTTAAATGGTACGCCCACAATGGTTTTATAGTCCTTGATGTCGCCATTGACATCTACTTTTACCGAGTCCACAGCTAAATGCACAGCATTGCTCAGCACTGTGTCGCCATTCACAGAATACTTGATTGGTGGCAAGTCATATTCACCAGGCTCAAACGGCTGCAAAGTGACGACCTGAGTGATTTCCTCACGGTTGTTGTCGAGTGTTTTGGTCTGTGGCTTGTCGCGCTTCACGATGTCGATATTGCCCAGCATTGCCGAGTCGGTGCCGAGGATAATGCCCGCACCACCTTGGTCTTTCACGATGTTGATGTGCAGTTTCACAGTTTTACCCATCATCACCTTGGGTGCGTCGAGCTTCGCATTGACAATGGTGTTGCCGGCGAGTGATTTCATCGCTGGTGCACAGAGCAAAGCCAGTAGCAAGATGCAATATGTTAGTTTTCGTGTCATTTAGAAAATCGGTAGATTGTTTTGTTGAGAGAAATCAGCCGCGTTGCTTGAAGAGTGCCAGTAGCGACTTCACGTAGTCTTCATCGGTAGCCACTTGTGCCACATCAACGTTGCTGCGCTGCATAATGTCGGTCATCGCCTGCTGGCGGTTGTACCACCATCGGTCGTAGGCCTGGCGCACACGTCGGCTACTGGTGTCAACCCATCGCTCGGTGCCCGTCTCGGCGTCAACCACTTTCATAAGTCCTACGTTAGGCAGTTGTGCTTCGCGTTTGTCATAGACCTGCACGGCTATCACGTCGTGCTTGTGGTTGGCAATCGAGAGGCTTTTGTAGTAGTCCTTCTCGTCGAGAAAGTCGCTGATGATGAATGCTGTGCATCGTTTTTTTAAGGCTCCGGTCATGTATTCAAGAGCGAGGTTGATGTCGGTGCCTTTACTCTGTGCCTCGTAGTTGAGGAGCTGGCTTATAATCAACAGAATGTGTTTCTTGCCTTTCTTGGGAGGGATGAAACTCTCAATTTTGTCGCTAAAGAGCAGCAGCCCCACCTTGTCGTTGTTCTCAATAGCCGAGAAGGCGATGGTGGCGGCAATCTCGGTCATCACGTCGCGCTTCATTTCTCCCAGAGCGCCAAAGTCCTTGCTGCCGCTCACATCCACGATGAGCATCACGGTGAGTTCGCGTTCCTCCTCATAGACCTTGACGTAGGGGCGGTTTTGCCGTGCGGTGACATTCCAGTCGATGTCGCGCACATCGTCGCCATACTGATACTCACGCACCTCGCTGAAGGTCATACCACGACCTTTGAAAGCCGAGTGATACTCTCCGGCAAAGATGTTGTGAGATAGTCCTTTCGCCTTTATCTCAATCTTGCGAACTTTCTTTAGCAATTCACTTCGTTCCATCTATTATTATTCAAGTTTATAAAAAAACTTGAGGTTTAGAGGTTAGTGTTTAGAGTGGCATTCAGCATTTTGCATTCTGCATTGATTAAGGCACTGCAATCTTGTCGAGGATATTGCTTATGATTTCGTCGGCACCAATGTTGTTGGCCTCAGCCTCGTAGGTGAGTCCTAAGCGGTGGCGCATCACGTCGTGGCACACGGCGCGCACATCCTCAGGGATGACATAGCCACGACCACGCAAGAAGGCGTAGGCTCTTGCTGCCAATGCCATGCTGATTGAGGCACGTGGTGAGGCGCCAAACGAGATAATGCTCTTCAGGTCGTTGAGTGCATAGTCCTCGGGGAAGCGAGTGGCAAACACGATGTCAACGATGTATCGCTCAATCTTCTCGTCGATATAGATTTGAGATCGGAAGAGCGTCGTGTAGGGAAAGA